>NZ_JBSXNX010000010.1:0-55926 GCF_056857855.1 Maricaulis sp. B-26 | reverse complement strand
GGGGGTGTGGGGAGTACGGAGCCTGCCCGTCCCTGCTGACTGACCAAAGCAGGGCCCGGTGGTGGCCATCGGTAAGGAGAGGCAGCAAAAGCGCTGACTGTCTGTCCAGACCGGTTTCGAGAGGGAGCCCGTGAGGGCTCCGGTAAATCTCCGTGTGCAGGATGCCCCTGATGTCACTCACACTTATAGCAACACTCCGGCATCAGCCGGCATCCTGCACCCCTCATACCGCCAGGCCGGAAGGTCGTGGCGCTATCGGTGTTTCGTCCTCCCCCGCCGGGGGAGGTGTCCCGCAGGGACGGAGGGGGCTGGTGCAGGATGAGGTGCCGAACCGGGACCACCGGTCCCGCAAGCGCGACCGCGCGCCGGCCCTTATGGGCCGCCCCATCGGAGGCGTCCGCGAAGCGGACTGCCGTGAGATCAGACACTTTCCCCTGGGGGAAGACGAAAGCCTGCTCCGGCTAGTTCGTCAGGCTGCCATGGGGCGGTTCGGGCCGGGTGGCGGGCGGGAAATTGCGGCGGGAGAGGAAGCCGAGCAATTGACCGAGCATGTCGGCACTGTCGGTCTGGACGACACGGATATAGGCCTCGGCATCCTGCAGGCTAGTCGTGAAAAGACAGGCCTCACCGGCCCCATTGGTCTCGTCGCAGGCACGCAGGAAATCGGCCATATGCTGGTCGAAGATATACGCGTCCTGGGCCCGCTCGAACCGGATCGTCTGCTTGAACATGGACACCCCCTTCCGGCTTCCGCTCACTCCCGTGCGCGCAAACCCTGATCCAACCGTCAGGCGCCCAGTCTGTGCCAGGTCATTCCCCGTTTCGCGTGACCGGCCTCACACGCGCATGCGATCTCCCCGCCGGTCTCTTGAAAAGGCTAGTTGAAGCGCAGGCGCGATCAAGCGCCAGACGCTGTTGAAGCACCCGCTTCCACCAGGCGCAGCAATTTTGCCACATCAGGAGGGGATGGTTTCGGAGAGCTGGCCGCCCACGCGGATCGGTTCGCAACGCGTGGCGAGACCGGTCGCGTCATGGGTCTCGACGAAGACTCCGCACAGGGTCGCCTCGCCCGTGGCCGGCTCGAAGCGGCCCGAGCGCATGCGGGTGGTGAAACGCTGGAGGGGCTCTTCCTTGTCCATGCCGATCACGCTGTCATAGTCTCCGCACATGCCCGCATCGGTCTGGTAACCGGTGCCGCCGGGCAGGATGCGGGTATCGGCGGTCGGCACATGCGTATGCGTGCCGACGACCAGGCTAGCGCGGCCGTCGCAGAACACGCCCATCGCCATTTTCTCGCTGGTCGCCTCGCCGTGGAAATCGATGATCGCGGCATCGGCGACCATGCCCAGCGGCGCCGCCGAGAGCTCGCGTTCGACCGCCGCGAAGGGGTCGTCGAGCGTTTCCATGAAGAGATTGCCCATGGCGTTCATGACGAAGACGCGGCGACCGTCGGGCAGGTCGTAGAGATTGGCGCCCGCGCCCGGCGTCGAGCCGACCGGGTAGTTCGCCGGCCGCAGCAGGCGCGGTTCGCGGTCGATGAAGGTCAGGGTCTCGCGCTGGTCCCAGGCATGATTGCCGAGGGTGAGCACATCGGCGCCGACGTCGAAAAGCTGGTTGCAGATCTTCTGGGTGACGCCGAAACCGGCCGCCGCGTTTTCCGCATTGATGACAACGAAGTCCAGAGAAAGCCGCTCACGCAGTCCGGGCAGATGGTCTTCCACCGCACGCCGGCCGGTCTTGCCGACGATATCTCCGAAAAAGGCGAGGCGCATGGATCAGGGCTCCGGCTGCAACAAGGCGCTGGATATGGGGCAAGTGACGAAGAAAGTCCAAATCCGCGCTGCAGACGCGACGGTCAGGCGACCTCCACGGCGCCGGGCTGGTAGTCCAGGATCGGCGCCAGCGCCCGTTCGGCATCTTCCAGCGACCAGCCCTTGCGGCGGGCATAATCCTCGACCTGGTCCCGCAATATCCGGCCGACCGCGAAGTAATGGCTGTCCGGGTGCGAGAGATAGAGGCCGGACACCGAGGAAGCCGGCGTCATGGCGAAGGAATTGGTCAGACCGACACCGGCCGCATTCGGCGCGTCGAGCAGGCTGAACAGGGTCCGCTTCTCGGTGTGATCCGGCTGGGAGGGATAACCCGGCGCCGGGCGGATGCCGTCATAGGCCTCCTCGATCAGAGCCTTTCCGGTGAGGGCCTCATCGGGGGCATAGCCCCAGTATTCCTTGCGGACGCGTTCGTGCAGCCATTCCGCGCAGGCTTCGGCGAGACGGTCGGAGAGCGCCTTGAACATGATCGAGGCGTAATCGTCCTTCTCGGCTTCGAACCGTGCGATCAGCTCCGGATTGTCGCCCGCCGTCACGACGAAACCGCCGACATAATCGGCATGACCTTCCGGCGCGAGAAAGTCGAACTGGCTGAGATGCGCCCGGTCGTTCGTCTTGGCCGCCTGCTGGCGCAGACCGTGGAAGGTCGCGAGCGTCTCGGAGCGGCTGTCATCGGTGTAGAGCACCGCATCGTCACCGACGCGATTGGCGGGCCAGAAGCCGCACACGGCTTTTGGCTCGAGCAGGTTTTCCTCGACGATGCGCTTGAGCATGGCCTGGGCGTCGGCGAACAGATTCTTCGCCGCCTCGCCGCGCCTGGGGTCATCGAAAATGGCCGGATAGCTGCCCTTGAGCTCCCAGGTGAAGAAGAAGGGCGTCCAGTCGATATAGTCGACAAGCGTCTTCAGATCGGGTTTCACGGCCTTCGTGCCGGTGAAAACCGGACGCGGCGGCGTATAGGCGTCCCAGTCGCAATCCCAGCCATTCTCGCGTGCCTTGCCGATCGGCAGGCGGGCCTTGGCAGAACGCGCCGCCAGCCGGCGCTCGCGGATACGGGCCAGATCCTCGCGAACCTCGCGGGCATAGTCGTCACGCTTGTCCGAGAGAAGTTTCGACACCACGCCCACGGCCCGGCTGGCATCGAGCACATGGATGACCGGGGCCACGGAAATGGCCGGATCGATCTTCACCGCCGTGTGCGCCGGACTGGTGGTGGCGCCACCGATCAGCAGCGGCAGTTCGATATTCTGGCGTTCCATCTCGGAGGCCACGAAGACCATCTCGTCGAGCGAGGGCGTGATCAGGCCGGACAGGCCGATCACATCGGCGCCTTCCTCGCGGGCGGTCTCGAGAATTTTCTCGCTGGGCACCATCACGCCCAGATCGATGACGTCATAGCCGTTACACTGCAGCACCACGCCGACGATATTCTTGCCGATATCGTGGACGTCGCCCTTTACGGTCGCCATCACGATCTTGCCGTTCGACTTGCCGGCATCGCCCGACGCCTCTTTCTCCTCCTCCATGAAGGGAATGAGATGGGCAACGGCCTGCTTCATGACCCGGGCGGATTTCACGACCTGCGGGAGGAACATCTTCCCGTCGCCGAACAGATCGCCGACGACGTTCATCCCGTCCATGAGCGGACCCTCAATGACATGAAGCGGGCGCTCGAAGGACTGGCGCGCCTCCTCGGTGTCATCGATGATGAATTCGTTGATGCCGTGCACGAGCGCATGGCGGATGCGGTCGGCGACCGGCGCCTCGCGCCATTTCAGATCGCGCTCCTTGGCCGGGCCGCCCGCCTGTCCACGATATTGTTCGGCCACTTCGAGCAGCCGGTCCGTCGCATCGTCGCGGCGATTGAGGATGACGTCCTCGACCAGCTCGCGCAGCTCCGGCTCGATATCGTCGTAGATGTCCAGCTGGCCGGCATTGACGATGCCCATATCCATCCCCGCCTTGATGGCGTGATAGAGAAAGACCGAGTGCATCGCCCGGCGCACGGGCTCGTTTCCGCGGAAAGAGAAGGAGATGTTCGATAGCCCGCCCGAGACGTGGCAGCCGGGCAGATTTTCGCGGATACGGCGCGTCGCCTGGATGAAGTCGACGGCGTAATTGTTGTGCTCCTCGATCCCGGTCGCCACGGCGAAGATATTGGGGTCGAAGATGATGTCCTCGGGCGGAAAGCCGATCTCGTCGACCAGAATCTTGTAGGCCCGCTCGCAGATTTCGAATTTCCGATCCGCCGTGTCGGCCTGGCCCGTCTCGTCGAACGCCATGACGATGACGGCCGCGCCGTAGGCCAGGCATTTGCGGGCCTGCTCGCGGAAGATGTCCTCGCCTTCCTTGAGGCTGATCGAATTGACGATCGCCTTGCCCTGGACGTTTTTCAGCCCGGCTTCGATCACCTCCCATTTAGAGCTGTCGATCATCACCGGAACGCGCGCCACATCGGGCTCGCCGGCAATCAGACGCAGGAAGGTCGACATGGCCTCGACACTGTCGAGGAGACCCTCGTCCATGTTCACATCGATCACCTGCGCGCCGTTTTCCACCTGCTGGCGTGCGACGGAGACGGCTTCGGCGTAGTCGCCATTGGTGATCAGCTTCCGGAACTTCGCGGAACCGGTAACATTCGTACGTTCGCCGACATTGACGAATGTGGGCACGGAAAGAGACATCGGTGGGCCTTAGGCGGAAAGTTCGAAGGGCTCGAGACCGGACAGACGCATGGCGCGCTCGCGTCGGGCCGGCTGGCGCGGCGTGGCGCCTTTCGCGGCCTCCGCGATCCGGCGGATATGTTCGGGCGTGGTGCCGCAGCAACCGCCCAGAATATTGACCAGGCCGGACTGAGCCCACTCGCCCACGAAACCGGCGGTTTCCTCCGGCGTCTCGTCGTATTCGCCCATATCATTGGGCAGTCCGGCATTGGGATAGGCGATGATGCGCGTATCCGCGATCCGGGAAAGATTGGCGAGATAGGGCCGCATGTCCTCGGCGCCGAGGGCGCAATTCAGCCCCACAGCCCAGGGCCGGGCATGCCGGACCGAATACCAGAAGGCCTCGGCCGTCTGGCCGGACAGCGTGCGTCCCGAGCGGTCCGTGATCGTGCCGGAAATCATGATCGGCCGGTCGGTCCCGGCCTCACGCAGGTCGAGCAGGGCCTTGATCGCGGCCTTTGCGTTGAGCGTGTCGAAGATCGTCTCGACGAGGAAGAAGTCGACGTAATCCGCCATGGCTTCCGCCTGGCTAAGATAGGCCGCATGAACCGTATCGAAATCGACTTCGCGAAACCCGGGATCATTGACGTCCGGCGAGATGGACAGGGTCTTGTTGGTCGGGCCGATCGCCCCGGCCACGCCCTTGGGAGTTCCGCCTGCGGTCTCGGCCTCGTCGCCTGCAAGCCGCGCCAGCCGCGCGCCCTCGCGCGCAATTTCCGCCGCGATATCTTCCATGCCGTAATCGGCCTGGGCGATCGAGGTCGCAGAGAAGGTATTCGTCTCGACGATATCGGACCCGGCCTCGAAATAGGCCGCATGGATCGCCTTGACGGAGTCCGGCGCCGTCAGGTTCAGGATGTCATTGTTTCCGGTAATCGGACTGTTCCAGTCGGCAAAGCGCGCGCCGCGATAGCCTGCCTCGTCCAGTTTGAGATCCTGGATCTGCGTTCCCATCGCACCGTCGAGAATGAGCACGCGCTCCCGGGCCAGTTCGGCCAGCGCTTTCAGGCGTTGTTCTCTGTCCATCAGGCGGGGCACTCCTCGGCCGCGACCGGCGCCTTGACGCCGAGCAACTGGCAGGTCGACAGGGCCAGTTCGGCCCGGTTCAGCGTGTAGAAATGGAAGGTATCGACACCGCCTGCTTCCAGCTGACCGCACAGGCGGGCCGCCACGTGCGCGGTCACGAGCTGGCGCGTATTGGCGTCGTCGTCCAGGCCTTCATAGCTTTCGTGCAGCCAGCCCGGCAGGGTCGCGCCGCAAAGTCCGGCGATCCGCTTCAGGCCCTTGAAGTTCGGCTGCAGCATGATGCCCGGCACGATCGGAACATCGATCCCGGCCGCGACAGCACGGTCGCGAAAGCGGAAATAGATGTCCGGATCGAAGAAGAACTGGGTGATCGCCCGCGTTGCGCCATTGTCGATCTTGGCCTTGAGCAGATCGAGGTCGAAGTCGAAGTCCGGGCTTTCGGGATGCTTTTCCGGATAGCAGCCGACGGAAATCTCGAAATCGCCGATCTCGCGGATGCCTGCTGCGAGCTCCGCCGCATTGGCATAGCCGCCGGGGTGCGGCTCGTAGGCCTCGCCGATGCCTTCCGGCGGATCGCCGCGCAGCGCCACGATGTGTCGGACGCCGCAATCCCGGTAATCCCGGATCACGCCATCGACCTCTTCCTTCGTCGCGGAGACGCAGGTCAGGTGCGCCGCCGGACGGATATCGGTCTCCTCGACGATGCGGTGAACGGTGCGGTGCGTCCGGTCTCGGGTGGACCCGCCAGCCCCATAGGTCACCGACACGAAATCCGGGGCCAGGGGCGCCAGCCGGGCGATAGAATCCCAGAGCGTCGCCTCCATGGCTTCCGTTTTCGGGGGGAAAAATTCGAACGAGACTTTCAGTCCGCTGCCGCGACTGCCCACACTTCCGTCCGCGCTCATGCCCTGTCCTCTATTGCCGGCCGCTGCCCCACGGCACGACCATACCCATAACATCGAGACATAAACATATCTTTATATCCCGGGATTGGCTAGCCGCCTGCTGAACATGAGCGCCGATTTTCCACCTCGCTTACCAAGAGGCTTGCATCCGGCGCTCACATCTGGTCTATGCCCAGCGATATAAAGCGATCTTTATATGAGGATATCCGCAGTGAGCCGTTCGTCGTACATCTTCACCTCCGAAAGCGTTTCCGAAGGCCATCCCGACAAGGTCTGCGATCGCATCTCCGACACCATCGTCGATCTCTTCATCGGCAAGGACCCGGAGGCGCGCGTCGCCTGCGAGACCCTGACCACGACCAATCAGATCGTCCTGGCCGGCGAGATTCGCTGCGCCGCGGAGATTTCCGACGACGAGATCGAGGCCGCCGCCCGGGAAGCCGTACGCGACATCGGTTACGAGCAGGATGGTTTCCACTGGAAAAACTCCAATTTCCAGAACTTCCTCCACGAGCAGTCCGCCCACATCGCCCAAGGCGTCGATGCGAGCGGGAACAAGGATGAAGGAGCCGGCGACCAGGGCATCATGTTCGGCTACGCCTCCGACGAGACGCCGGAACTCATGCCGGCCCCGATCGTCTACTCGCACAAGATCCTCAAGCGCATGGCCGAGCTTCGCAAGTCCGGCGAGCGCCCGGAATTCGAGCCCGATGCCAAGTCCCAGGTGACCCTGCGCTATGAAAACGGCGTGCCGGCCGGCGTGACCTCGGTGGTCGTCTCGACCCAGCACCGTGACGGCGTCAGCCAGGACGAGATCCGCGAACTGGTCCGCCCGGTCGTCCAGGACGTCCTGCCGGACGGCTGGTTCCCGCCGGAAGACGAATTCTACGTGAACCCGACCGGCACTTTCGTGATCGGCGGCCCGGACGGCGATGCCGGTCTCACCGGCCGCAAGATCATCGTCGACACCTATGGCGGCGCCGCGCCGCACGGCGGCGGCGCCTTCTCGGGCAAGGATCCGACGAAGGTCGACCGCTCTGCCGCCTATGCCAGCCGCTGGCTGGCCAAGAACGTGGTCGCCGCAGGCCTTGCCAAGCGCTGCACCATCCAGGTGTCCTACGCGATCGGCGTCTCCAAGCCGCTCTCGCTCTATGTCGACCTGCACGGTACCGGCAAGGTCGATGAAGCGAAACTCGAGGATACCCTGCGCCAGGTCGCCGACCTCTCGCCGCGCGGTATCCGGACCCGTCTTCAGCTGAACCGTCCGATCTATGCCCGCACCGCGGCCTACGGACATTTCGGCCGCACCCCGGACGCCGATGGCGGCTTCTCCTGGGAGCGTACCGACCTGGCCGACGAGCTTCGCTCGCTCGCCTGATCCCAATTCTGAGGGGCCGGCTCGTCCGGCCCCTTTCATTACACGAGACCAACCAAGAAGGACCTTTGGGTTATGACGCAATTTGCTGCGGACAAGCCGAATGTTGTGAAGGACATGTCGCTGGCCAAATGGGGCCGCACCGAGCTCGACATGGCCGAGATCGAAATGCCGGGCCTGATGGCGCTGCGCGAGGAGTTCAAGGACTCCCAGCCGCTCAAGGGCGCGCGCATTGCCGGCTCCCTGCACATGACGATCCAGACGGCCGTGCTGATCGAGACCCTCACCGCGCTCGGCGCGGAAGTGCGCTGGGCCTCCTGCAACATCTTCTCCACGCAGGACCACGCCGCTGCCGCCATCGCCGAGACGGGCGTGCCGGTTTTCGCGACCAAGGGCGAGACGCTCGAGGAATACTGGGACTATGCCGACGCCATCTTCCATTGGCCGAACGGCGAGACCGCCAACATGATCCTCGATGACGGCGGCGATGCGACGCTCTACCTCATCCTGGGCGAGAAGGCCGAGCAGGATCCGTCCATTCTCGACCATCCGAAGTCGGAAGAAGAGACCGCTCTCTTCGCGCAGATCAAGAAGCGTTTCACCGCCACCCCGGGCTGGTTCGCCAAGGCCCGCGCCGCGATCAAGGGCGTGTCCGAGGAAACCACCACCGGCGTCATGCGTCTCTACCAGATGCAGAAGCGCGGCGAGCTGCCCTTCCCGGCCATCAACGTCAATGACAGCGTGACCAAGTCGAAGTTCGACAATCGCTATGGTTGCCGCGAAAGCCTCGTCGACGCGATCCGCCGCGGTACCGACGTGATGATGGCGGGCAAGAAGGCCGTCGTCTGCGGCTATGGCGATGTCGGCAAAGGCTCCGCCGAGTCCCTCGCCGGCGCCGGCGCCCGCGTCTACGTGACGGAGATCGACCCGATCTGCGCCCTGCAGGCCTGCATGGACGGTTTCGAGGTCGTGCGCCTGGACGACGTGATCGACGACATGGACATCTTCGTCACCGCGACGGGCAATAAGGACATCATCACGGTCGACCACATGCGCGCCATGAAGGACATGGCGATCGTCTGCAATATCGGTCACTTCGACAACGAGATTCAGGTCGAGAGCCTGAAGAACTTCCAGTGGACGAATGTGAAGCCGCAGGTCGACCTGGTCGAATTCCCGGACGGCAACCGCATCATCCTGCTGTCGGAAGGCCGCCTCGTGAATCTCGGCAACGCCACCGGCCACCCGAGCTTCGTGATGTCCTCCAGCTTCACCAACCAGACCCTGGCCCAGATCGAACTCTGGACGAAGGGCGAGCAGTACAAGAACGAGGTCTACATCCTTCCCAAGCACCTCGACGAGAAAGTCGCGGCGCTGCACCTCGACAAGCTGGGCGCCAAGCTCACCGTGCTGTCGGAAGACCAGGCAGACTATATCGGCGTGCCGCAGGCCGGCCCGTACAAGGCCGAGCATTACCGCTACTAGGTCCGGACGGATCAACGGAAAACGCCCTGCCGGCCGGCAGGGCGTTTTTCCTTGTCCGCAATCGAAAGCCTATTCGACCTGCGCGCGCCCGGTCCTGATCCAGTCCAGCGCATCCTCCCGTGAGGTAAAACCCTGTACCCGCGTGCCCGATTTGTGCGCGACCGTGGTGACGATCATGGCGACGACGGCCTGCTGTTCGTCGCCGCGCGCGACGAAAGCCAAGCGTGTGCCCGGGCGCAGATCGTCCACAAGATCTTCGACATGGCCGATGATATCCACCGGGCGTGCCGTAATCTCCGCATCGACGATGTCGATGATGGCCCCGCGAACCTGATGCGTGTTTGCAATGTCCTTCAGGCGGACGCGGCTGGCCTGTATTTCCTCGAGATCAACCGAACCTGTATGACTGAGAACCGCGGCATTGCTGCCCGCATTGTGCTCGACATCAAAGGTCATGCGAATCCTCTACGCGAACGCTGGCGGACGAGCTCGAAAACCGCAGCAGACGCGTCGGTGTGACCAGCATATCCAGATGCTCATCATGCGCATGAGTTGGGATGAGGTCAAAAACCTGTTCGTCGAAGGCCAGACCGATCGCCTTTACCGGCCCCGTCGCACGCAGGCGTGCCAGCGTCCGGTCGTAATACCCCTTGCCGAACCCCAGACGCCCGCCGTGCACGTCCGCCGCGACGAGGGGGAGAAGGAGCGTGCGCGGCTCGACCACCGAAGCAGCCGCGTCCGGCTCCTGCACCCCGTGCCCGCCCGGAACGAGGCGGTCGCCGGGTCGCCAGGCCCGGAAGACGAGCGGCGCGTCGGGCGCGGCCACCGCTGGCAGCGACAGCGCGCATCCCTGAGCAGCGAGGTATTCCATCAATGGCCGGGGATTGATTTCACCGTCCAGCGGCCAATACCCGCCAACCGGTTCAGCTCCGTGAGCGCGTTCATGGCTTGTGAAAATTTCCACGAGGCGCGCACCCGCATCCGGAAGATCCTGCGCAGCCCGGAGGCGCCGCGCCAGCGCCTCAGCGCGCAATTCGGCCTTGGATGCGGAAGAAGTCATGTGGCGGCTCCACTTGCGCCGTTGGCGCGTGATTATCCCCACGGACCCGACAGTTCAGGTGGGCGCCGCATATCCGGGACCACGGTCCCGGGCAGAGGCAGCTCCCTCGTGGAGATGTACGGTCAGCGGGATATACGCCCCTGTCGCACGCAGCAGATGACCGCCACTTCCCTATGTGGCGCCTATCCGGCACGGGCTCAAGCGTGGGCTTCGGCAATTCGGGAGTCTTGTTCAGTTCCGTCAGCATCGGGAGCCGGCGCATCCAGCTCGTCGGCAAAGGCTTCCAGCCGTTCGGCGACGCGGGTCAGCTGCTCTGCGATACGGGTCCGCTCCTCCAGCCGCAAACTGGCGGAGCCGGTCGTTTCGGCCCGCAGGCGTTCGACATGAGCCTCGAGCGCCTCGATGCGGCGCTCGGAATCCTTCTGGTCGTCGACCAGCATCAGAGCGGCCATCAGGAGCAGACGCAAGTCGCCGATCTGGCCCACCTGTCCCGCGATCGCGCTGACGCGCTTGTCGAGAACGGTGGCCAGCTCTCGCAGATAGGCCTCCTGACCGTCCTCGCAGCCGATGGTGAATTCGCGGCCATTGAGTGTGACGGACACCTTCGACATGACGTCAGGCCTCCCCTGCCATATCGCGCAAATCGGTAATGGCCCTGTCCAGCGCATCCGACGCCGCTTCCGCGGCCTCCTGAAGGGCGGCTTCTCGTCCGCGCGCGGCATCGAGCGCTTCGGCGAGACGGGCGCGGTCGACATCGGCGTTGCGGGCCTCCTCGGCGGAGGACTCGGCCTGTTCGACGCGCTGGCGCATACGGCGCGCCACGCTCTCGACGCGCGTCATCGCTCCATCGAGCCTGGCGACGGCAGTCTTGAGCGGATCTGGCGGTACATCGGAACGCACGTTCATACGCGTAGAATCAACTGTGTCGGCAAAAAGTTCAAGTAGAGTCTCAACAGTGCCGCCGGGCACATTGACTCGCCCCGTCAATATACGAGCCGGAAAACGGCAAATTTATGCCCGGACGCTGAATCCCGTCACCTCTTTCCTGTTTGGCAGAGCAAACAGGCACGACGCGGGCGATGATTGACCCCCGGGTCCAGCCGGTCCAAACAGGGCCGCTCTGGCAGTTCACGATTAACGGACCGGTTTCAGCATGTTCAGCCTTCCCGATTGGGCTTTCCTGCCACTGTCTGCGGCGGCCATCGCCGCCATGATCGCAGGAGCGCTCAGCTTCGGCGACTCCCAGCGACGGACTCCGGAGGAGATTTTCGCCAACGGATTGCTTTATGAGGGCGACCGGCTGAGCGAGGTGACGACCGGCAACGGTCTTGAGGCCGAGTATCTGATCGAGAACGGCGCCGCCTTCCTTCGCATAGCGGCCATCCGCGCGCCCCTCGACGGCACCCCGTCTGCAGGCGCCTTTTTCGCGCTCTCGCCTTCGGAACTGGGCGCTCTGGAAGGGCACCGAGTTCGGCTCAGCTTTGACATCAGAAGCGCGCCAGAGGCTGGTTCCGAGGGCGCGCGCCTATCCTTCTTCGTACCGGGCATCGGGCAGAATTCATGGCAGCGGCACAACCTCGCGAACACCTTCGAAACCATCGAGATCGAAATCGAGCCGCCGAGCTGCAACTGGGATTACGCCTATATTGGCCTATGGCCGGACTGGACGGCCAACGCGAATACGATCGACCTGTCCCGCGCGACGCTGACAGTCCTAGAACCGCTCAGCTGCTGACGCTGTCCGGACTGTAGGGCCGGATATCCGGCGAGCGCGTCAGAAGCTTGCGCGAATCCCAGCACAGCATCCGCGCCAGGGCTACGACCGGAACCGTCCTCGTCTTCTGGACGGTGCGGCGCGCTCGCATGATATCCGGCCATCCGCGCAGGCCGTCAAAAATCGCCTTGCCGAAAACACCGGACTGGCCCGCGCGGAAGGCTGCCAGCCAGAGCGCCAGCGTCGCAGCGGCATGAACAGGCGCGAGCAGCCAGAAGAGCCAGCCGGGCATGTTTTTGAGGAAGACCCAGAGGCGGTTTCTCACGCCGTAATAGGTCGCGAATTCGGAGCGGCGCCCGGAGGATGCATAGCCTTCATGACCGACAGCCGCATCGCGCAACTGGATCGCGCGGTGTCCCGCCAGGCGTGCACGGAAGGCCAGATCGACATCTTCGCCATAGCAGAAAAGGCGCTCGTCATATCCGCCCAGCGACTCGAAGACATCGCGCCGGATCAGTGTCGCAGCGCCGCACGGCCCGAACACCTCGCCCTCCTCCGGCAACAGCGAGACGGGCCGGAGATATCCGGCCCGGTAGGCGAGCCCCGCTGCATGATAGACATCGCCCGCACCGTCGAGCTGGCCCGGCTTTCCGGCGGCGTACTGGGTTGAGCCGAACAGAGCGATATCCGGATAAGTCTGCGTGGCGCGTTCCAGCTTCTCGATCCAATCGTCATGCGGATAGGCGTCCGGATTGAGCAGGGCGAGCCAGCGCCCAGACGCCCGGGCCGCGAGGAGATTATTGCCGCCGGTAAATCCGAGATTGGCCTCGCCATCCACGAAACCCACCCAGTCGGGCACCTCGTCGGCGCCGATGCGCGCGCCCTCCGGCGAGCCGTTTTCCAGCAACAGCACCTCGCGGGGCACGACGCTCTGCGCCGCTAGCGCGTCCAGGCATCGACGGATCGTGTCACGACTCTTGAAGGCGACGATCAGGACCGAGATGTCGGCGGTGCTGGACAGGGGTGGCTCCGTGGGTTCGGACAGGGATTGCTGCATCGCAACCTATGGCTTATTCCCTGCGCATACGACAGTAAAATCACTAAATCTGTAGTGAATTCAGCCACGACGGGAGCTTTTTTCCGGCTCGTGTCACACGGTGAGCAGGCGGGACGCACAATGGGCATGACCCTGACCATGGCGATCGACGTCCTGCTAGTCGCCGGCCTCGCGACCTCCCTGCTGTCGGGCCGGATTTCGGCCGCTCGGGCCTTCGCACTCTTCGTGGCCGCAACCATACTGACGTGGAGGGTCGGTTTCGACGAGGCGGCCGCACGCCTCGTCTCGCCCGCCATCATCGCCGTGACCAGTCTCGTCATCATCGCCGGCGCCCTGACGCGCGTCCCGGGCCTGACCCGCGCCTTCTTCGGCCGGGGCGCCCGTCCGCCGCGCCTCGTCCTCGGTCGGCTCCTCGGAAGTGCAGCGCTCGCATCGGCCGTCATTCCCAACACGGCCGTCGTGGCGACCCTGCTCGGCCCGGCCTCCCGGCGGCCGGATATCGCCCCCCACACCCTGCTTCTTCCGCTCTCCTACATGGCACTCGCCGGCGGCATGCTGACGCCCTTCGGGACCTCGGCCAGCCTCATGGTCGCCGGCGAGGCGCGATCCGCGGGCATCTCGCTGACGGTCGCGGATTTTTTGCTGCCGGGACTTGCCGTTGCCGGTGCGGTATTCGCCGTCCTGCTGACCGCTGCCCCTGTCCTCCTGCGGACTCGGCAGGGAGACACGTCCGAAGCCCCGGCCGACTATCATGTCGAAGCCCGGCTCGAACCCGGCTCTCCTCTGGCCGGGCGAAGCGTCGCATCCAACCGGCTTCGCCAATTGCAGAGCTTTTTCCTCGCGGAAATCGTGCGCGGCGAACGGGTCATCACACCGGTACATCCGGCGCTTATCCTGCAGGAAGGCGACCGCCTGATCTTCGTCGGCGATGTCCGGCAGATCGACGAACTGCAAGGCCTGCCTGGCCTGAGCATCCAGCAGACCGCTGGGGCTGAAGCACCCGGCGAGCTGTTCCACGCCGTGATTTCCAGCCAGAGCCTGCTCAAGGGGAGGACACTGCGCGAAGCCGATTTCCGCGCCCGTTTCGACGCCTCGGTCATGGCCATAAGGCGCGGCGACGAACGCCTGTCCGGCAAGCTGGGCGATATCCGTCTGCGCACCGGGGACGTCCTCGTCCTGGCTGCCGGCCCCGACTTCGCCAGCCGTGAGAATGTTCGACCCAATCTGCACATCCTCGATGTCGACACGCCGGGCAGCGCCCCGCTTCGCGGCCGCGACCTCGTCGGGCTCGGCATCGGCTTCATCGTCTTTCTGGGGCTCGCCCTCAGCCAGATCATCCCCTTTCACATGGCCGCGCTCGGCTTCGCCGCGGTGACGGTCATGATGAACTGGGTTTCGGCGCGCGATGTCCGCCGCAACTTCCCCTTCGAGCTGATCATCGTGCTCTGGGGCGCGGTTCTATTGAGCCTGCTTCTGCAGCGCTCCGGCGCTGCGGACCTGGCCGGCTCGCTGATCGCCAGCCATACCGGCGATTTCCCGCCCCTTGTCGCCCTTGCTGTCATTTTCTTCTTCGCCTGGATGATGACGGAGCTGTTTTCCAATGCGAGCGCCGCTCTGACGGCCCTGCCCATCGCCATCGCTACCGCGAGCCAGCTCGGCCTGCCCCCGGAGGCCTTCGCACTGGCCACCGCCTTCGGTGCGAGCGCCAGCTTTTTCATGCCCTTCGGCTATCAGACGCACCTCATGGTGATGACGCCCGGACAGTACCGCCTGCACGACTTCCTCAGGCTTGGCGGCATCGTCTTTATCGCCTATGCAGTCGCTGCGCTGACAGTCCTGTCACTCCTCTATCTCTAAAGCGTGAGTTCCCCCATGACCTCTCTTGCCGACAAGAACGCGATCGCGTTCGAATTCGCCCGCATCTGCAGCCTCGCCGGCGTGAAGATCATGGAGATCTACGAGACCGATTTCGAGACACGCGGCAAGGACGACAAATCGCCGGTCACCGATGCGGACGAAGCGGCGGAAGAGATCATTCTCGCCGAGCTGAAGACGGCCTTCCCGGACGTGCCGGTTCTGGCCGAGGAAAGCTTTGCAGCCGGCTTCCGACCGGACACCAGCTCCGCTTTCATTCTCGTAGACCCGGTCGACGGCACGAAGGAATTCATCAACAAGAACGGCGAGTTCACCGTGAACATCGCCCTCGTCGAGAACCGGGCTCCAACGGCCGGCTGCGTGTTCGCACCGGCGCGCGAGCGCATTTTCGTGGGCGGCACCCGGGCCTGGGCCGGCTCCCTGAAAGCTGGCGAAACCGTCTCGCCTGGCGCTCTCGCGCCGATCACGACCCGCCCCCGTCCCGACAGTGGCATGACAGCCGTCATGAGCCGGTCCCATGCCGACCAGAAGACGCTCGACTTCGCAGATGCGCAGGGCGTCGAGGAAAAGGTGTCCGCCGGCTCCTCGCTGAAATTCTGCCTCGTCGCCGAAGGAAGCGCTGACGTCTATCCGCGCTTCGGGCCGACCAAGGAATGGGATACCGGTGCCGGGCATGCCGTACTCAATGCCGCCGGCGGCGCCGTCCTGACCCCGGACGGCGAGCCCTTCCTCTACGCCAAGGAAGAGGCCGAGTATCTGAACGGCGCTTTCGTGGCCTGGGGACAGACGCTCTGAGGCATCGCCTGGTTCAGAGCGGGCGGTTGCACCAGTCGTGCTGCCGGCCGGCCCAACGCACGGCGAGCCGTTCGCGCACCATGATGTTCGTATAGGATTGCCCGTCTATCCGGACGCGGGCCAGTGTCCGGCCGTAGCGGTCAGTGCCGTGCCGCTGGATTTCGACATTCCGCGCAGCCGCGAACAGCTCACGGGCGCGCTCGGTCGCCCGGGCGGCGAGGTTTCTCTCATAATTGCATTCCGCGCGGCTCCCGGTCTCCGGCGTATCCAGGCCGGAAATGCGGATGCGTTCCCCGCGAATATTGATCGTGTCACCGTCGATGACCCGTATCCCGTCGGCGGCCTGTTCGACGCGCGATCCGAACAGACCGGTCAATTTCAATCCCGATGCCTTGACGCTGCCATCGCCCCCGAACCACCCGACATAGATCGCGACGATCATCATGCTCCCAAAAAGAACGACGGTGCGCCAAGCCTTCAAGGGATGTCGGAAACGCTGCCTTTGACCGCCAGGCGGCAGACGTTTGCTACGGCCATCGAAAACGCGAAACCGACTCCGGCGCCCCATAGCGGCCTCCGCCAATTACGTAAAATGCGTGCAGGGCAAGATGAGCAGCTCTCACGGGGCGAGACCACGAATTGGGAGTTGTACGGCAACCAGGTGCGCGTTTTCGGATAAATGAAAAAGGCCGGGCTATCGCCCGGCCTTCCGCGATTTTGGATTGTCCGCGCGGTCAGCCCAGCCGACCCGTCTCACGCAGGCGCGCGATGACCTGGTCGGCAGCCTCTTCCGCAGAAATTTCCGACGTGTCGATCCGGATTTCCGCCTGTTCGGGCGCCTCATAGGGGCTGTCGAAGCCGGTGAAATTCTTGATCTCGCCAGCCTGGGCCTTCTTGTAGAGGCCCTTCGGGTCCCGCTTGATGCATTCCTCTAGCGGCGTATCGACGAAGACCTCGATGAACTCGCCGTCTTCCACCAGATCACGCACCATGCGGCGCTCGGAGCGGAAGGGCGAGATGAAGGAGCAGGTCACGATCAGACCGGCATCCACAAAGAGCTTACCGACCTCGCCAATCCGGCGGATATTTTCCACCCGATCTTCGTCGGTGAAGCCCAGATCGCGGTTCAGCCCGTGACGCACATTGTCGCCGTCCAGCGAGTAGGTGTGGTGCCCGGCGGCCGCCAGCTTGCGTTCGACGATATTGGCGACGGTCGACTTGCCCGCACCGGAAAGACCCGTAAACCAAAGAATGGCCGGCTTCTGGCCCTTCAGCTGCGCCCGGTCGGACTTGCTCACATCCATGGCATGGTGATGGATGTTGGAGGCGCGTCGCAGACCGAACTCGATCATGCCAGCACCGACCGTCTGATTGGTGAAGCGGTCGATCAGGATGAAGGCGCCCATATCCCGGATCTGCTGATAGGGATCGAAGGCGATGGGGCGGGCGGTCGACACATTGCACTGGCCGATCCCGTTCATCTCCAGCTTCTTGCTGGGCTGTTTCTCGTAGGTGTTCACGTCAACGCGGTATTTCAGCGAGGAAATCGTCGCCGGCGTGGTCGCCGTCCCGATCTTGAGGAGATAGGAACGGCCCGGCAGAAGATCGTCCTCGCTCATCCAGAGCAGCTCGGCAGCGAACTGGTCCGTGACTTCCGGGCGCGCCTCGGCCGTGGCCAGGATATCGCCGCGCGAAATATCGATCTCGCGGTCGAGCACCAGCGTCACCGCATCGCCGGCAAAAGCTTGGTCGAGATCGCCGTCAGCGGTCACGATACGCGCGATATTGGCCGCGACACCCGAATTGGCGACGACAACCGCATCGCCCGGACGCACCGCACCCGACACGATCGTGCCGGAATAGCCGCGGAAATTGAGATTGGGACGATTCACCCACTGGACCGGCATGCGGAAGGGTTCGTTCTGAAGCTCGGCGTCGATATCCAGCCCTTCCAGATGCTCCAGCAGCGTGGGGCCCTCATACCAGTCCATGCCTTCGCTGCGATGAGTGACATTGTCGCCATAACGCGCCGACATCGGGATCGGCGTGATGGTCTCGAAGCCGAGATCGTCCGCGCTCTTGAGATAATCGGCGACGATCTCGTGGAAACGCGCGCGCGAGTGTTCGGCGAGATCCATCTTGTTCACCGCGAGCACGATGTGGCGGATGCCCATCATGCGCGCGATATAGGTATGGCGAAGGGTCTGGACGAGCACGCCCTTGCGCGCGTCGATCATCATCACCGCAGCGTCGGCAGTCGAGGCTCCGGTTGCCATATTGCGGGTGTACTGCTCATGCCCCGGCGTGTCGGCTACGACGAATTTGCGCTTCTCGGTCGAGAAAAAGCGATAGGCGACATCAATGGTGATGCCCTGCTCGCGCTCGGCTTCCAGGCCATCGAGGAGCAGCGCGAAATCCATCTCGTCACCGGCGGTACCGTGCTTGCGGCTGTCCTTCTCGAGGACATTGATCTGGTCCTCGAAGAGCAGCTTGCTGTCATAGAGCAGGCGACCGATCAGCGTCGACTTGCCGTCATCCACGGACCCGCAGGTCAAAAAGCGCAGCACGCCCTGCCCGCCCGAATGGGTCAGGCGGTCGATAACCTCGGCACGCACGCCGGTAGCGGGGGTATCTTGCATATTCATCAGAAGTAACCCTCGCGCTTCTTCTTCTCCATCGAGCCGGCTTCATCATGATCGATCAGGCGGCCCGAGCGTTCGGAAGTCCGTGCGGTGAGCATTTCCAGGACGATTTCCTCGAGCGTTTGAGCCGAAGATTCGATGGCGCCGGTGAGCGGGTAACAGCCGAGTGTGCGGAAACGGACCATTTTCAGCTCCGGCGTCTCGCCCTCATTCAGGGGCAGACGCTCGTCGTCGACCATGATGAGCTGGCCGTCGCGCTCCACCACCGGTCGATGGCCGGCGAAATAGAGCGGAACGATCGGAATGTCCTCTTCCAGGATGTATTGCCAGATATCCAGCTCGGTCCAGTTGGACAGCGGGAAGACTCGGATCGACTCGCTCTGCCGGATCTTGGTGTTGTAGTTGCGCCAGAGTTCGGGACGCTGGTTTTTCGGATCCCAGCCGTGATTGGCGTCGCGGAAGGAGAAGATGCGCTCCTTCGCACGCGACTTTTCCTCGTCGCGCCGGGCTCCACCGAAGGCCGCGTCGTACTGATGCCGGGTCATGGCATTGCGCAGGGCCTCGGTCTTCATCACCTGGGTATGGACCTGGGAGCCGTGATCGAACGGGTTGATCCCCCGCGCGCGGCCCTCCTCATTGATCTCGACCCGGATTTCCAGCCCGAGTTCCTTCGCGATGGCGTCGCGGAAGGCGATCATGTCCTTGAACTTGAACGTCGAGTCGACGTGCTGGAGCGGGAAGGGCGGTCGCGACGGATAGAAGGCCTTGAGCGCCAGGTGAAGCATCACCGCCGAGTCCTTGCCGATTGAATAGAGCATGACGGGCCGTTCGAACTCGGCCGCCACTTCGCGCATGATGTGGATACTCTCCGATTCCAGCGCCTTCAGGTGCGCCGAAAGTGGCCGCTTCCGCGTCTTTGTCGACTTGAAGCGCTCGGCATAAGCCTGAACCGTCTCCGTGATACCACTCATTTCGCCCTCAAATCATCGCAGCCGCGGCAATCGGTGCTGCGCGCCCGTCATCATCGCTCGGGGCGATTTAGGACAGGCGGGTGCAGATTACCACCCATAGCCCGCCGATCTGGACAGCTTTTCGCGAATATCTCGCAGGACGATGCCGCTATCCGCGATAGCCGGTCACCGCCTCGACGACCTGGCGGATATCGGCCTCCGGCATATCCGGGTGCATGGGCAGAGAGAGCACGTGCTTCGCCGCTGCTTCCGTCGCCGGCAGCCCGCCCGGAGCGACCGGATAGCTCGCATAGGGCTCGTGCAGGTGCAGCGGGATCGGATAGTAGATCGCGGAGGGCACGCCTTGAGCAGCAAGATGCTCCCGGAACGCATCGCGATCCTCGACCTCGATCGTGTACTGGGCCCAGGTCGACTGTGCGCCGTCGATCACTTTGGGCGTTTTCACGGCATTGCCGAAACCGGCCGCGTAAGCGTCCGCTACTTTCTGGCGCAGCGCGATCTCCTCGCCGAAGACCTCGAGCTTGGCCAGCAGGATGGCGGCCTGGATCGTGTCGAGGCGAGAATTCAAGCCGATCCGCGCATATTCATAGCGCGAGGTCCCCTCGCCGTGCACGCGAACGGATTTCATGGTGGCGTAGAGATCGTCCTCCTTGCACAGCACGGCACCACCATCACCATAGGCGCCCAGCGGTTTGGCCGGGTAGAAACTCACGGTCAGAGCATCCGCCCAGTGCAACGAGGCCTTGCCGTCCAGCGTGCATCCGAAACCCTGCGCGCAATCGGCGATCAGCTTGAGCCCGTGCTCGTGTGCGATCGGCGCAAGCGCCGGATAATCGGCCGGCTGGCCGAACAGGTCGACGGCGATGACCGCTTTCGGCGTCAGTTCGCCCTTCGCCTTCACCACCTCGATCGCCTCGGAGAGGCTCTTCGGATCGAGATTATAGGTCTCCGGGTCTATATCGACGAAGACCGGCGACGCACCGGCGAGCACCACCACTTCCGCCGTCGAGGCGAAGGTGAAGCTGGGCACGAAAACCGCATCGCCCGGCCCGATCCCCCAGGCCATGAGCGGAATGAGGATGGCATCGGTCCCGTTGGCGCAGCTCAGCGCCCGACCCATTCCGGCAAACTCCGCGAGCTTCTCTTCCAGCTCGGTAACTTCCGGTCCGAGGATGTAACGCCCCTCGTCGAGGACTTTCATCACCGCCGTGTCGATACGGTCCTTGATTCGCGCTCGCTGAGCCTTGAGGTCGATGAAGGGAATCATGTCGGACATGGGCGTCGTGCCTCTATTCGAGGTCCGGTCTTGACCCGGACCGATGGTCGTCATTGAGCGGCTATAGCGGCATGCTTCAGCGCCACAAAGTCACGAAACATTTCGCTTTTCACGCCTCACTCGACAGTGACGGACTTTGCGAGATTGCGGGGCTGGTCGACATCCGTACCCTTGTGGACCGCGACGTAATAAGCGAGCAACTGGACCGATATCGCGGAGACTATCGGCGCTGCCAGGCCTTCCACTTCGGGCAGAATGAGGAGCGAATTCGCTTCCCCCTCGAGCTCCGCTGCCCCGCTGGCGTCGGTAATGGCGATGACGCGGGCCCCGCGTGCGCGGACTTCCTGGATAGACGAGCGCGTCTTCGCGAACAGAGCATCATGCGGCGCGATGACGACGACGGCGACATCATCCTCGATCAGGGCGATCGGTCCGTGCTTGAGCTCGCCAGCGGCATAACCCTCGGCATGGATATAGCTGATCTCCTTGAGCTTGAGCGCACCTTCCAGGGCCAGCGGAAAAAACTCGTTCCGGCCCAGATAGAGCACGATCGGCGCATGGGCGAGTTCGGAGGCGAGGTGGTCGATCTTCTGCTCGATCGACAGCGCCGCATTCATCAGTCCCGGAATGGACATCAGGCTCGCTACGCGCGCTTCCTGACCCGCCCGGTCGAGGCGGCCGCGTTGGGCGCCTGCAAGCACGGCGAGCGATGCGAGAGCGGAAAGCTGGCAGGTGAAAGCCTTGGTCGAGGCGACGCCGACTTCCGGACCGGCAAGCGTCGGCGCGACGATATCCGCCTCACGGGCCATCGAGGAATGCGGCGAGTTGATCAGCGCGATGGTCTTGAGACCCGCCGCCTTGCACATGCGCATCGCCTCCAGCGTGTCCGCCGTCTCTCCGGATTGCGAGATGAAGAGCGCCGCATCGCCGTCCATGAAGGCCGGATTGCGGTAGCGGAATTCCGAGGCGATATCGACTTCGACCGGAAGGCCTGCCATGGCCTCGAACCAGTATTTAGCCACCTGGCCGGCATAGGAGGCGGTGCCGCATCCGACGATGATCAGACGGGACACCGAGGAGAAATCAATGCCGTCGCGTTCCCGCACCGTACCGGAGACGGCATCGAGATAGGCGCTGAGCGTGCGGCCGACGACTTCAGGCTGCTCGTAGATTTCCTTTTGCATGAAGTGGCGATGATTGCCCTTCTCGGCAAGCGCGATCGAGGTCGGCGCCGCGACCAGGGGCCGGCTCACATCCGCCCCGTCCGCATCGAAGACCTCGATGCCGGACGGGCGCACGATGACGGCGTCGCCCTCTTCCAGATAAGCCAGAGAATGCGCTTCGCCTGCGATCGCCATGATGTCCGAGGCGAGAAAGCCCGCCCCCTCGCCCACCGCAGCGATCAGCGGAGCCCCGCGTCGTGCGCCGAGCACGAGGTCCGGCTGGCCTTCGATAATGGCCGCGAGAGCGAAGGCGCCCTCCAAGCGTGCCAGAACGGCGACGAGTGCGGCTCTGGGATCGGCACCGCCCGCCAGTTCGCGGTCGAGCAGATGGGCGACGACTTCGGTATCGGTCTCGCTGGAGAAGTTGCGTCCGTCGGCAATCAGCTCGTCGCGCAGAGTTTTGAAGTTCTCGATGATTCCGTTGTGGACGAGACTGACACGCCCCGCCTGATGCGGATGCGCGTTCTCTTGATTTGGAACACCGTGCGTCGCCCAACGGGTGTGCGCGATACCGGTGGAACCGGCGAAACCCTCCGGCATCACAGCCTCGAGCGAGGCGACCTTTCCCGGGGCGCGGGCCCGCAGCGTATGACCGCTCGCGTCATGAACCGCGATACCGGCGGAGTCATACCCCCGGTATTCGAGGCGCTTGAGCCCCTCGATAAGAATATGCTGCGCGCCGTCCAATCCAGTTACGCCAACAATGCCGCACATTCGGTCCTCCTAACCTCGCCGCACAATGCCCAAGGATCATCTACCTTACGAACTGGCCCGGAACGGATTTTCCGCGCACGCCCGAAAACGATCGCCAAGTCTATCGACCCAATTTGTGACGCTAAAGTGCCGCGTGGCCGCCGCAGCAATTGCTTCACTCCGATCCGCCCGTTTCGACACAGAGAAGTCGAGGACGGAGCGTAAAAGGCTGGCACCATGTTCCGGGTCCGGTTCTGCCCATCGGCCGTGCCTGGCCGAGTAGATACCCGACGGATCGTTGACCGGCACCAGCTTGAACTCAATTGAATGCACTCCAGGTAGGTCACCGAAATCCATATTTCCGGACCACTTGGTCATGATGACCTCTTTTCCGGCAAGCAGGGATTGCGCCAACATCAGACCGAACCCCTCGCACCGATGCGGTGAGAGATATATGTCTGCGGCTGCGATAAGAGATTGCATACTACCGCTATCGAGAACCTGATCGATCAGCCGAATTCGCGGATCCCCATTGATAATCTCCTCTAAGCGCCTGACCTCGGTCAGGCTGCTTTCGAGGCTACCCTGCTTGAGAACCAGAATCGCGTCGGTACGACCTCGCATGGCGCGACGAAAAATTTCAATCGCGGCAACCGGATTCTTCCGCTCCATAGATGAACGAAAATCGAACGCGTTGAACACGATCAGCTCCCCGTTTGGGGCCAACCTGTCGCGCCAGACTTGCGGGTCTGTAAAAGTCTGTGCCGAAGCAGGGAGCGCATATCCAACGGAGCGAACCTGGCAGGTCACATCCTCACCTCGAATTGCCGCCGCGGTGTAATCGCTAGGGGCCCAAATCTCGTGGAAATAGCCTTTGCTGTAGACCCAGCTGCGCGGCAACCGTTCCAGCTCCCACGCCCAGTAGGCGATGCGCAGTCGTCCTTTCAAATTCTGCGGCCCTAGTGCCTTAAGAGCATAAGCGACTTCTGGAGCATTGAGGTGAACGATGATCGGCCCGCGTCCATCGTCCGGCGCCGGATCAACAGACGGCGACCAATCAACTAACGCCTGTCCCCGTGCCAACAGGTCCGTAAGATCGACCAGGCTCGGCTCCAGACCGGCATCCGCAAGAGTCTGATATAACAGCCGCGCCCCACTGCCGATTCCGGACGCCGCGCGGAACACTCCCACCACAGTTGGCCGACCAGCGCCGTAAACCTCACCGCCACGCAGCCCACTGAGCCTCACGATGTTAATCAGCTGTGCGGCCGAACGAATGGTGGCCTCGAAAAAGGCGGCGATCATACCGATAATCCGTTCTGCCTGAGAAGCCGGGCGGCAGTGCCATACAAAGTCAAAGCTCAAAAATCACACATGCGTGCAGAGTTTGATTCATGTCGCGACACCGCGACAATGTCTCCAAGCACGATAAATATCCGTCAATGACAATCGCTCTGAAAATCAGGCCGCTAATAACTCCTCAAGTACCACGCTAAGGCTTTCCTGCCACGCCGGAGCCCGGCACTCAAAGTGAGATGCGAACAGATCCGACGATAGGCGAGAATTTGCAGGACGTTTCGCCGGCACAGGATAGTCCTTTGAGGGAATCCGTCGTACCCGCGCAACCGGTCCGCCCAAGCGCTTAGATTTCGCGAAAATTTCTTCAGCAAACCCAGCCCAGCTGGTCTCACCGGTTCCGCTGAAATGGTAGATGCCACCTTGCCGCCCGTTGATCGAGAATGACCGTGCCGCCGTCAGGATAGCTGTCGCAATATCGACGGCGCTTGTCGGACAACCGACTTGATCGTCGACCACTGACAACTCCTCGCGCTCTGCACCGACACGTAGCATCGTCTTGACGAAATTATTCGCATGGGCCGAATACACCCAAGACGTTCGCAGGACCAGACTGCTGGAGTGCGCCTCCAGCACACGGCACTCGCCATCTCGCTTCGACCGTCCGTAAACGCCCTGCGGGTTCGTGGAGTCGGATTCGACATAGGGCGTTGACTTCTTACCGTCGAACACATAATCGGTCGAGATGTGGATGAAAGGGAGACGCCGCTCGGCACAGGCAATGGCCATCGCGCCAGGCGCCTGCGCGTTTATGATGTCTGCCAGCTCCGGCTCGCTTTCGGCCCGATCTACCGCCGTATACGCGGCAGCATTTACTACCACAGAACCATTCGGCGCATGCTGAATTGCCGCGCGCACTGCAGCCGGATCGGTTAAATCCACGTCGCGACGGGATAGGGCCGTCGAGCTGACACCAGCTTCAGACGCTTTAGCGATGATGCAACGCGCAACCTGACCGGTCGCGCCGAAAATGAATAACCTCGTCATTATTCAGCCACGTGCGCCCTTTTAAGTCCGATCCGCTCCTGCTTGAACCCACGGCCAAGGATAGCTTGCCACCAGTCCTGATTGTGCAGATACCATCTTACTGTTTGGGCGAGCCCCTCATCAACCGAGACCGACGGCGACCAGCCGAGTTCATCCTTGATCTTTGAAGCGTCGATCGCATAGCGGAAGTCATGGCCCGGTCGATCTGTCACGTAGGTGATCAGCTCAGCGGAAGGCGTATCACGGCCCAGCTCGCGGTCGATGTGCGCGCAAATGCGGCGGACGAGGTCAATGTTACTCACTTCGGCATCGCCGCCTACATTGTAGATTTCGCCAACGCGTCCCTTCTCAAGAATGGTCAGCAAAGCTTCCGCGTGATCGGCGACGTAGAGCCAGTCTCGCACATTGGACCCATCGCCATAGACCGGAATAGGCTCGCCAGCTAGCGCCTTTAAGATAACAACTGGAATGAGTTTTTCCGGGAACTGGTACGGACCGTAATTGTTAGAACAATTGGAGATCACAACCGGCATGCCATAAGTCCGACCCCAGGCTCGGACTAGAAGGTCAGACGACGCCTTGCTTGAAGCATAGGGTGAGTTTGGCTGATATCGGCTCTCTTCGGTAAAGTAACCGGCCTCCCCAAGACTCCCATACACCTCGTCTGTCGATACGTGATGGAATCGGAAGCGCGCTTTTCTCTGGTCATTGAGGTGTTGCCAATGGTCGCGCGCCGCCTGGAGGAGAATGGCTGTTCCCACCACATTCGTCTCGACAAAGGCCAGCGGTCCCTCGATAGAACGGTCCACATGTGATTCCGCAGCCAAATGCATCACCGCATCTGGGTCGTGCTCCGCAAACACTCGCGCGATAGCATCAGCATCACGAATATCCGCCTGCACGAAAGCATAGCGCGGATCGTCCACCACAGAATCGAGATTGGCTGGGTTGGCCGCATAGGTCAAAGCATCGACATTGACGATGCCGTATCCGCGATTGGAAATCGCGTGGCGAACCACCTCCGAGCCGATAAAGCCCGCACCCCCAGTCACTAGAATTTTCATTTCATCCTCTTACACACCGAACCGATTCAAGCGGAATATTCGAACGGAGAGTCAAACTCACTCCAAGAACTCGCTTCCGCGTCTTTGCGAGAAAGTACGCCCGCAGATTCGCTTATACCCCAATCGATTGCGAGCGCCGGATCTGCCCAATACACGCCGCCGTCGCTCGCAGCATCGTAGAAATCCGTCACCTTATAGACAACCTGTGTATGCGGTTCGAGCGTTACAAAGCCATGAAGGAACCCGACAGGAACCCACAACTGACGGCCATTTTTTGCTGAAAGCTCGACCTTCACATGCTGCCCATAAGTCGGACTTCCACGGCGGGCGTCGACCACTACGTCGAGGATTGCGCCCGTCACGACGCGCACAAGCTTACCCTGTCCGTGCGGTGGTCGCTGGAAATGAAGCCCCCGGACAGTTCCAGCCTGCGCGGAGTAGGATTGGTTATCCTGGACGAACGTCGCATCGATTCCGGCTTCAACGAACGCCCTCTGGTTGTAGCTCTCCGAGAAATAGCCACGATCATCTCCAAATCGCCGCGGTGTGACGACGATGACGCCCGGAATGCCCAATTGCTCGATTTGCATCCTCAACTCCATGATTACTGGTCCGGGATACACGAAGCGGATGTTAGGCGAAACCTGCGAAAATAATCATGAGCACCTCCCTCGACTCTCGGCGAGACGTGGTCTAACTGTCCGCCAAATCACACTAAGTGGAGCGTATTATGCGGGGCATCATTCTGGCCGGAGGAAGCGGCACGCGACTCCACCCGATCACATTGTCGGTATCAAAGCAGTTGCTTCCAATTTACGACAAGCCAATGATCTACTACCCGCTTTCGGTCCTCATGATGGCTGGAATTCGGGACATCCTGATCATCACGACCCCTGACGACCAAGCGGCCTTCAAACACCTGCTCGGGGACGGTTCGCAATGGGGTATCCGGTTGGACTATCAAGTCCAACCCAACCCAGACGGATTGGCCCAAGCTTTTATCATCGGTGAGGAATTCATCGGTGACAATTCCGTGTGTCTCGTGCTCGGAGACAACATATTCTACGGCCATGGTCTGAATCAGACTCTGGAGCGCGCAGCGAAGGTCGAAGCGGGCGCGACGGTCTTCGGATATCAAGTTCACGATCCTCACCGCTACGGCGTAGTCGAGTTCGACGCGAACGGCGTTGTCAAATCTTTGGAAGAAAAACCGGCTCAACCGAAGTCGAATTTCGCGGTTACAGGTCTGTATTTCTACGACAAGAATGTCGTCGATATTGCTAAATCTGTGAAGCCGTCGGCACGTGGTGAACTCGAGATTACCAGCGTCAATCAGGTCTATCTCGAACAAGGCGATTTAAAAGTCGAGGTGCTTGGGCGTGGCTATGCTTGGCTCGATACCGGAACACCTGCCTCATTGATCGAGGCCGCAGAGTTTGTTCGGACCTTGGAACAGCGCCAAGGCTTGCTGATATCGTGCCTCGAAGAAATCGCCTACACTAATTGTTGGATCGACTCACAACATTTGCGGGCACGTGGTGAACACCTGAGCAAATCCATATACGGTCAATATATCCTCCGACTTTGTGACCAACTAGAGTCAGGTGCGCTCCTTAAACGCTGACCGCAACTTGGCTCAGGTTGACCCAGCCCCCTGATTCGGGTTGTTCGTTAGGAGAGTCTGTTCGCCTTCTTTCCTGTTTGGGTTCTGGGTTCAAGGCCCGGTGAGCGGAGCCCATGCGTAGCTCAGGCGATCCGGGCCGGCGGTTGCGGGTTTGCTGGGCGTAGATCGCCGGCGCCAGTCCGCCTATCGATGTGTGAGGCCGGTAGGTGTTGTAGTCGACCCGCCAGACCTCGATCAGGCTGCGTGCCTCGCTCAGCGATGTTAACAGGTGCTCGTTGAGGCACTCGTCCCGAAGGCGTCCGTTGAAGCTCTCCACGAACCCGTTCTGCTGGGGCTTGCCCGGCGCGATGTAATGCCACTCGATGCCGCGTGCCCATGGCCCGCTTGCTTCCTCGCCCCCGCCGCACCGCCAGGCCTTCCTCGCGATAGTTACGGTACAGCTTCTTGTGGTTAGCATTCAGCCCCTCCCGGGCCAGAAGGATGCCCAGGCGGCGATAGCCGAAGCCTCGCCGTTCCCCGGCCAGATCACGCAGGCGGTCGCGCAGGCGTTCATCGCCCGGATCGCGCTTGCGATACTGGAAGGTCGACCGGTCCAGCCGGGCCAACCGGCACGCCCGACGTTCGCTCAGCCCGTGCGCCTGCATCAGGTGACACGCGGCCCGCCGCTTCACATCGGGCGTCAGAAGTTTTTTGAGGCCAGGTCCTTCAGCGCCGCATTGTCCAGCATCTGTTCGGCCAGAAGACGTTTCAGCCGGAATTCTCGGCCTCCAGCGTACGCAGCCGCTGGGCGTCCGACACTGTCATGCCGCCGAACTTGGACTTGTACTTGTAAAATGTCGCGTCCGAGATGCCGTACTTGCGGCATAGCTCCTTGGTAGGAACTCCCGCCTCGTGCTCGCGGAGCATCCCGATAATCTGTTCTTCCGAATAACGGCTCTTGCGCATCGTCCATCCTCTTCTCGATGGACTCTACCATCCCGTGGCCGGAATTCAGGGGGCTGGGTCAACGCCCACGACATTTGCCACTAATGATCAATGCGTATTGTCGTCGCGATTTTCCTAATTTTGGGAAATTCGGTCCGACGACCGCGACAGGCAGAGTCTCGAGACGGCGCTGGCGGATATGTTCACGCGTGTCGGGCCGGCAACTCAGCGTCATATTCGCTCAGCAACTCTTCCACTCCTCCCGCAGCGCGGATCGTCCCATTTTCCAGCCAGATAGCCCGATTGCAATTGTCCAGGATCAATTTTCGGCTGTGCGATGCCAAAACGAGAATGCCGGCCTTGCCGACAAAACTGGTCATTCTCTGCGATGCCTTGGCCCGGAAGGCCGCGTCGCCGGCGCTGATCCACTCGTCCAACAGCAGTATCTCAGGCTCAAAGGCCGTTGCAATCGCGAAGTTGAGGCGCATACGCATCCCGGCAGAATAAGTCTCAATTGGCATATCGAGGAACTCGCCGAGTTCGGAGAACTCAGCGATATCGCTCCGGCGACGCTCGATCTCGTGACGAGAATGTCCCGCTGCAAGCCCGCGAAGTGTAATGTTTCGATGGCCGGACGCTTCCATTTGCATACCGAGGTTGATATTTATGAGGTTGGTCGACCGCCCGTCGACAATCACCTGACCGATATCGGGCGGGATAATTCCTGAGAGCACTTGCAGAAGCGTTGTCTTACCGGAACCGTTTCGCCCAATCACCGCAAGGCGATCGCCGCTGTTGAGTTCAAACGAGATGTCCTCGAGCGCTTTGACGCCAAGAATTCTACCGCCAGGCGACATGATAATCCGGTCATCATGGATGACCGCTTCCCCCATTCCTTGGGATTGGGCTCGCGCATAGAGCGGAAAGACGAGTGATACTTTATCGACGGTGATACGGGCCATGCCTACACCCAAAACGGAAGCCGGCGGCGCATGACGGAGGCTGTAGCCACGGCGACAATCCAGCCCGCCCCCGTCCATCCAAGCACGATCAACCAGCTCTCCAATGCAACGCTTTCGCCCAGAATCGGTGCTCGGAATATCTGAAGGAAGTGCGTGAGAGGATTGATACCAGCGATTTTTCGAACAATCCCGGACCGTTCCTCATAAACCCATAGGATCGGCGTCATGAAGAAGAGAATTCTGGTGACCGCTGAGACAAGATGGGCAATGTCCCTCCAGCGCGCCGCGATAAGCCCAAAAAACAATTGTAGCCAAATCGCATTGACAAGAAAAATCAGGAGCGCCGGCACCGCGAGAAATATCCCCCAATGTGGCCTCCAACCGAACCCGATCATAAGGACAAGTGCGGTCAGAAGCTGCACCACAAATGGGAAAAAGGATCTCGCGATACTTTTGTAGATATATATAGAGTAGGGTAAAGACGAACTTTTGATCCAGGTAGACGACCCGCGAAAAACTTCACACCCGTCGGTGATGTTCCCGATCAAAAACCCAAAAGCAGCGTAGCCGACGGCGACATACGGGGTGAAACTGTTCGATCCCATCGCTGTAAAGCCGCCAAAAAACAGCGCAATCGACAACACAAAAATTACGTAGGAGATGACTATCCAAGCCAGCCCCAGGATGCTACGCCGATAGCGTTGCTGGATTTCATCCCAGGCGAAAGCACGCCAGATCGGGCCCCGGCGCCACCCATCCAATAGATCGCCAATAACGGCCACGGGGCCGCTATTGGCTCGCGCCGAATAGATCTCAAGTTTGTTATTCGCTGTCGTCATCGATGGCTGGGATTTCATCCGGTCAATGCGTTTCGGTCGGTGAGGATCACAATAATTCTGCATTTCAATATTAAAAGGCTACGCGGCGTCCGAAACTCATCGCCAGCTGGGCAATGCCCGCGAATCTCTGACCCAAGGGTGATCGAAAACATACCCGCCATTGCGTTCCGTCAAGCGTCCCTTCGAAAAAGCCTCAGGATACATATGCGCCTCAGGGTAAGCACCGAGGGACGTGTAGTGCGTGACATAGGATTTTCGCGTCAAAATCGGATTTCTTGTCACTGTACCTTCATGAACCAACCAGCCATGCCAAATCAAAACATCGCCCTTTTTCGGTAAGAATACCTGTTGCGACAAGCCAGTGCGGCTGAGCTCTCCATGAAGATAGGGGGCTAAATCGGCCGCGCTCTTCGAGCTATCTGGCTCCAACACGACGCTCCCCTTGCCCCAGTCGAAAGGGGGGACCAATTCCGGCTTGTGAGATCCCGGGTAGTAGGCGAGCGGCCCTGCGTCGGGATGTATGTCCTCCAATGGTATCCAGCTAGCGGCTAGGTGTGACAGTTTAGTTTGCGTTCTGACGTAAGGATAATCGGTATGAGCGGGTTGATTGCTACCCCGCCATAACGTCAGCGACTGCAAAACTGCCGGAGCGTCTTGAAACACATGCTCTAGGAAGGAGCAAACAAACTGGTTGAGACTCAGCTCCCGGGCTGCCAGCGAAATGTTTTCTAGGCAGTTGAATTTCACCCCTGTATCCGAGAGGGGATCGAAATCAATGTCAGCCAACCGATGCTGTGAACCACGCAATTCAACTTCAACATCGAATTCCGCGCGTCGCTCGCAAAGACGTTCGATATCCAGGAGCAATCGATCAATCTCCGCAGGACAGACGACGCCCTCAAACCTGACAATACCCGTCTCCCGCCACATCTCGATCTTTTCGCGAAGGTCATAGTCCTCAGGTTGTGCAACTTGCGTCAAATAAGCGGAGAGATCGAACTCCGGCCGGTCGAAAAGCATCGCCGTATCGAGCAGATGGTCGAGGTCGAGTGTGGACATGTCAGTGCTTCATACTAACGATAACTTCAATAAATTCAGCTCGTATTCCGGAATTAACATCATCGATCTGGATCACGAGTGATGGCATGCCTGCTTCGCTCATGATGCGTGCTGCAATATCATAACCCCAGTCCATCGTGACGAGCGAGCCCCCTGGATCAACCGGATTACCGTGGTATTCGGGTTTCTTGTAATGACGGATAGTCCGATCCGGTAATAAATCCGCACGTCGTTCGCTGGGTCGGGCCCTGTTCACCAGTGGCGCCGTAAAAATATGAGCACCTCCCGGCTTCAGCACACGGGCGATTTCTCGGAAGGCCGCTGCAGGGTCGAAGATGTGCTCCATTACGTCCTGCGTAATGAATAGGTCGAATGAATTGTCGGGAAATGTAAGATTTTCAATATTTTCGCATCGCTCTCCACGCTCGCTGTGAAGCTGTCCCGGCTCAACATCCTCGAAGTAGTGGGAGTAGGAGTAGGCTGCACATTCCCGAACCAACTTGAGAGAGACACCTCGCCCTCCAGGCGAGGATTCGTGTACAGCCAGGTCACTATAGTTCGGGTAGAAATCACGGATAACCCGCATCAACGCGCGCTCCCGCGGAATTGAGCCACATTCGGAGCACAGAAGATGATCCCGAAACCACGAATAGCGTGACGAAAACGTCGCAGGCGCCTCGCAAATCGGGCACTGGCCGTCATGGGAAAAAATGGCTTTGGTCACAGCAGGTCCTCTCCCAACGCGTTATACGAATCTTGCCTGCCCATATGCAAACCCCCTCCCCACATGCAGTGCGTGTAGCCAATCTGGGTTTTCCCGCCATACCCGCGCTGCTATTGAGTTTAGCCGGGGACCGCCCGGACACGATTTGCAACCCTCTTTTTTCGAATACTCAAGTTAGTTAGTTTAAACGATGCCCCGATACGGAATTGTATCCCTCCTCCCTCGTCCCGCACCTACGCAGTTTCCGCGTTTCTCGTCATTCTACGACGCGATCGGTCGCAACACCGGAAACCTTCTGTTCACAAATGCGGCCTGGCGTCAGGTTGGCGGTGACAAGGAGCGTCTGAACTTCGTTTTCGATCCGGACCGCGCGAATGCCGAGTTTGATGCGGTGGTCATTCCCGCTGCGAACTGGGTGAACCCCGGGGTGGATTTCGGTCACGTAGCGGATGGAATCGAAAAGCTAAAGATCCCGGTCGTTGTCATCGGTCTCGGTGCCCAAAATGCCGGTTATGATGTCGACATCCCCCTTCATGAGGGTATGAAGCGTTTCTTGCGCGCTGTTTTTGACCGAGCGGCAAGCGTGTCAGTACGCGGCGAATTCACGAAAGACGTGCTCGCCCGCCTAGGCTACCGCAATACCCAGGTAACGGGCTGCCCGTCCTTGTATTGCGACTTTCGCTCTTTCAGGGAGCCGAAGCTCGAGGCTTTCGATCTCAAGCGCAGCCTTATCCACGCGACGCGATACTCTGCGAGCCATGCTCCGTATGCGCGCGAGGAAACTCCCAATCGGGCGCTGTTCCGCTTCGCATATGCTGAAGGTATCGACCTTCTATATCAGTCCGAACTCGAAGAACTAGCATTGCTCTTCGGTTTCGATGAGCATGACATCTTCAACGACCGAACACTGATGCTCATTCAAGAGGTCTACGGCGCAACAGATTGGGCGAGCCTCGCCACCTACATACGAGAAGCGGGCCGCACCTATGTCGACGTCGACGAGTGGTCAGCGGCTATGACATCTTATCAATTCGTCTACGGGACGCGCCTACACGGTACTATCATGGCGCTCAATTCTGGCGTTCCGGCCGTCCTGCTGCATCACGATAGCCGCACGAGGGAGATGGCCGAATTCGCCGCGATCCCGCATATTGACGCAAACCGTGCGGACATCTCGCCGCGGGGTATCCGTCGTGCCTACGAGAAGCTCAACCTCGGCAAGTACTACCGGCGCCGGGAAGAGAACCGGGCGGCTTATGAGGATTTTCTACGTGAGAATAGCGTAGTGACCAGCGACCCAAGAACCATCATCAAGTGAGCAACCTCGGCCGGCGATTGCGACTGACCTGAGCCCCACGGGTCCCTCGTTTATTTCGAGAGTCTGATCCTTTCATAGTCCATGGTTTGAGGTCTGGCGAGCGTGCCGGGAGCGGAGCCCCCGCGTAGCTCGAGCGACCGGCACGCTGAGGGCGTCAGCCCGCCCAAGGATGAGTGGGGCCGGTGGTGGTTATAGTCATGCCGCCAGCGCGCCAGCACCTTGCGGGCATGAGCGAGGCTGTCTAACACCTCCTCGTTGAGGCATTCATCGCGCAGCTTTCCATTGAACGACTCCACGAAGCCGTTCTGCTGCGGCTTGCCCGGCGCGATGTAGTGCCAGGCGATGCCGACCTGGTTCTGCCATTCCAGGATCGCCCGGCTGGTCAGCTCCGTGCCGTTGTCGGACACGATGGTCTCCGGCTTGCCATAGAGCCGGATGCAGCGGTCCAACTCACGGGTCACACGTGCGCCCGACAGCGATGTATCTGCCACCAGGGCCAGGCATTCGCGCGTATAGTCGTCGATCACATTGAGCATGCGGAAGCGCCGCGCCGGACCGAACACGTCCGCTACGAAGTCCAGGCTCCAGCGCTTGGTCGGCCCATCCGGCACAGGCATCGGTTCGCGCGTGCCTGTGGCCCGCTTGCGGCCGCGTCTGCGCTTCACCGCCAAGCCTTCTTCCTTGTAAAGCCGCCGCAGCTTCTTCTGGTTCATGGTGATGCCCTCCCGCGCCAGCATCAGCCCGATCCGCCGGTAGCCGAAGCGGCGGCGCACCGCCGCGATCTCACGCATGCGAGCCCGGATATCCGGATTGTCAGGCACGGCTTCACGCCGCACCGTCTTCGGATCGACGCTGACCAGACGGCAGGCCCGGCGCTGGGAGATCTCGTAGGTCTCGATCACTTGTCGCGCCGCGTCCCGCTTCATCCGGGGCGTCGTCAGGGCTTTCCCAAGAGGTCTTTCAGGATCGAGTTGTCCAGCAGGCTGTCGGCCAGCAGCTTCTTGAGCCGGGCGTTCTCTTTCTCCAGCACTTTCAGCCGACGGGCATCGGACACGTCCATCCCTCCGAACTTGGCCTTCCACTTGTAAAACGTCGCCGAGCTGACCCCGTGACGCCGGCACACCTCCGCCGTCGCCATACCGCGTTCCTGTTCGGCCAGGATCGCTATGATCTGTTCCTCGGAAAACTTGCTCTTGCGCATCGTCTGTCTCCGTATCGACAGACTCTCAATTCAAATGCGGGACCAAATGGGGCTCAGGTCAAAACCGACCGCTCTTCCGAAAGCGGAAACGAAGACCTCGCCCGATACTTGGATTTCTACAACACCGCCCGGCCGCGCTATGCTCTCTCAAGACAGCCGCCAGCCAAAAGGCTCAGCCAGCGGAACAACGTCTTGAGAAACGACATCTAGATCGGCTGGCGTGGCAGCGGCCGTTGCAGACACAAACTTGTCGGCATCGGTCATCCGCCTCCATTATTCGACGTGGCCATCCGTTGGTGCCGATGGAGTGGCGAACGGCTGTTGAGGCCACAATGGAGTCCTACCACCTGCTCGCTGAAAAACCGGGTCTATCGAGCTACGCATAAGTCGACGTCCGCTTTCCCCAAATTTATCGCCCGAGAACCGCAGAAAATGACATGCCTCCAAATGGAGTATTGTAATATTCGTGAACTTTCAAAGAGATCAAATCAAGCTCATTTAATGCGTTCACAAGCTCTACAAATGACTCGTCCGTAAAAATCCATTTGTGGTACCCACTTATTTGAACGTCGTTGCTTGCGATATCCTCGAATCTTCCGATACTGCTCAGCGCGCGCAGCTTTTCAAAGCTCGGCTCTCCATGATCGCCCGCCCAATGGCGCGCAGGATCATTATGAGCGCGCCGAAGCTCTTCAAGCAATACGGACCGCAACGCGTTTGGAGACGCGCGTCTTCCGTCGAAATGATTAGCGATGACATCCTCAACGACAGATATTGGCTTAAAATAGTCAAACGTAAAATTCTTGTTCGGAGCCACCACTACATAAACACCTCCTGGCTCCAGTATATTTTCCACATCGGTCAGGTGGTTCACGAGATCGAGCACATGTTCGATGGCATGCGACGAAAACACGACGTCAAACTTGTCGGAGATAATACCAAGGTTACCGGATCCATCGACATAATGGATCTTTTCCGGAACACCATTGCCCCCCGGCTCACTATGATATCGATCATCCAGTTCTTCTTTTGATTTCACGTCAAAATAATATACATTTTCGCCTTTCAATTTTGGAGAACATCCGGGACCGATCTCAAGCATCTTCCCCGGGTTAAGGTTTCGGATAAAATTAAGCAAATACCCAAGATCACAAGCGGGGGATCCCTTTAGCCCACTCCTCCTACCAACCGCAAGAAAATGGTCTCGCGCGTCATCATCAGATCTGAGATATGGCTTATCATTTCTATAGAAATCGCAATCAAAACTCGCCGGTGCCTTTATGTCGGTTACAAGCATTTCGTGCCAATCCTTACATTGCTATATGCCACCGTTATGGTCGACGGATGAACCAACGTCGACACGCCTTGCGTGATGCGCTTCGCACCTCGGCATGCTCAAGAACCCTCGATTCTGAATCCTTCGTTCTCAAAAACTATACCAAATAGACGCTCGAAAACATGGGCCTTATTTTTGTAATCCTTCGTCCCCATATTCGGCGACATGAAATCGTCTGGCCGCATATTTAGGCCCTTCAATCGCTCGAACGGGTAAGCCCGAGCAAAGAACATTGAACCGCCAACGTAATGTTTACCCTTGGATACGCCGCATTTCTCACGCCATTCGGGGAGTGAATAGGTCTTCTCCTCGTTGTTCTCGCGCGTCGAGAATATGAACTTTTCGGCGCCGATGCAGCCAAGGGTACTATCGTCGAGTAAGCGATTAAGGTTCTTGCGGAAAATATCCTTGGAGCCGACGATTGCGTTCAACAGCTCATCCCTCCACTGGTATCCAGGCACCTTGATGCCGTAAACTTCGTCCTGGCCTGGACGACGCGCGTTCTTCGTGTGGAACTTCAGCACAAACTCGTAGTTCGCAAGCCGGACCTCCTTGAGGACATGGAGGAAAGGATAGACATCGTACCCGGCGTTCGGGAGGATTATAAAGCGTGCGCCGCCGGATACTTCACGGACACGCCCTTCTACAACCTCGTCCTTCTCGACCATTGTCACAAACAGATCAAAGTCGCAGTCAACGATCGAACCCAGCGCATCGAGCATCGCCTCGATCTGATCCACGTAGTACAAATGCATGTGAACGAGCACTCGTGGTTTCACCCGCGACCACTCCCAATCCGGCTCGTTCGATAGATAGGGCGTAACCTCACTACCCTTCTTCAGGACATCGTTCCGAATTTCTTCAATAAAAGGCGACCTGTACGTATAGTCCCAGAACCTATCAGCGAGCTTCCAGCCGAGGTGGTTCTGGGGCTTTGCCTTGCCCGCATAGTGGATGATCTTGGGCTCGACCCGACCGTGTGCGTAGTCGAAAAACACATCGTCAGGCACCGATCCCCTCAAATAGGAATATTGCTGCATATACCAAACATGATTCCAAGCAGTGGAGAAGAACGCCACGTCTCCATAAAATATACGATTAAAAATACATTGATCGAAGAATATTGGCTTTTCTACTTCCTTCAACGCATCAATCGTGAGTTGGCGCATATCTCTCTGGTATAGTTTGTTCATATCAAGAACAAGTACACCAGCTTGAAAGTACTCATTGGGGTCCATTACACCGAGTTCATTGACGAGATACTCGTCAAAGCGCTTTCCTTTGATATCTTTTTTGCAGAATGCGGCATTTACATTAGCGACGTTAACACTCGCGCCGACGGAACGCCCCCCCAGCTCAACGTCATGCAGCTCCTGCACATTGCCTACAACCAGTATATCGGAGTCCAAATAGGCACATCGGTCATACCCCGACAAAATCTCGGTAATGAAGCACTTGTTATAGGTCTCGACCGGCACATACCCTTCCACATGGAATATGCCCGCCGGGAGTGACTCGATGAGCGCTGTTGTATCGTAAATTCGAATAGACACATTCGACCGGCCGTTCGCTAATTCACATAGCTTCGCCAGCGGACCATTAAGCCCTCGAGCCAGAATAACGATGTCGTAGTTGTAGCTCTGGTCCGCATTTTCGAGCAGTGAGAAGATCGCTACACCTAGATATGGAATAAACTGCTCATTTGTAGAGAATACGACGGCGATATTTTTTTCGGCAAAAGCTGGCGTCAGCGCCTGCAGCCTAACGCGGTTTAGCGGTCGATCCGGCAAATGCTTTACGACCGCGAAATCTCTGTAGTTCACTCGACAATTGGCAAACGTGCGGTCACGCAACGACAAGCCGTGCTTCCAAAACACATATGCTAGCGACGCTTGGTCGCGTGATGAGTAATTTCCGTAGATCTCCCACCAATCATCCATAATTTGGATAATTTCAGGCTCATTGTGCTTGCGGTAAATTAGATTATTTTCGCAAAGGCCAAATTTCTCTGGAAAATTTTCTTTCTCAAGAAACTTTCTCTGCTCGACCAAAAAAGCCTTATCTTCCTGCGAAATTCGCGAACTATGAAGGAGCGCAATTATTTCTTGATATATGCAATCTCGCACGAAATGTTTCGGGATTAAAATATTGCTATTCCTAATTGATATTTGTTTGAAAATATAATCACTCAGTACGTTTATGTTTCCATCAATATATATACTTTCCCGATATTCCGGAAAAAGAATGTGAGGATGCATCTTATACCAGCGATTTGTTCGCGTGGCATTCGATAGCACGTTCGACATTGGCGAAATGCTCCAAACGCCAACGCGCCCCTTTGCGAGAAGATCCTGATCGTCAGTGAAGCACACGTACTCCCAGTCATCAGATATGTAATAAGGCTGTATAAGCTCGTCATATCCCTTGACTATACAGGTGTACATCACACTCTTTTTCGACTTACGCCTTCTACGCGCGCGATACTCAGCAATTCGTTTATCGGAGGGCTTCCAAATATTTTCGTCAAATTGATATCCGTCAAATCTTACCACGTTGAGGAAATATTCGATTTTGCTGCATCCAACCTGTTTTTGATCGATCTGAACAGGCAACCGATTAGAAGGCTCGTGCCCGCGCTTCCATCCTTCCTGAAGGTAGTAATCGAGTGGAAAAAGAAGCTCGCCGTTAACCTTACCCTTTTTATATTCACGATAACTCTCATAATAATTGGCTAGGTACCAATTCTCGTCCCACAGACCTGAGCTCAAAACCTCTTGGCGCAGTGTCGCGTACTGTGAAGTCTGGCTTTTCAGGGCGCTCCCATCTTTCGCGGAGGCCGCAGTGCTGGCAGAGCCTTCGTTACCAGGGGCCGAATTGTTTCGGTCGCCCCTCTCAAGGTGAGACATCCTGAGGGACCGTTCAGGCGGCCGAGCGCCCTTGTGTACAAACTCTCGGAGAGTTTCCAGATCGCACCGCGCGTCGAACCGTGCCGACGGCCTTCGCCGCTCTCGCCATCCTTGCGTAGAGAAATGCGTCAGCGGATCGATGCCTGCGCTAGCGACGTCGGGATTTTCAGTGAGATACCATGCGATTTCGAATAGCGGGTTCGGATCACGTCTCTCACGCCACCCCTGCGTCGCATAGTGCACAAGCGGATTCACTCCGGCGGCCGCGACGTCCGGGTTTTGCTTCAGATACCATGCCGTTCCGAATAGCGGGTTCGGATCACGTCCCTCTCGCCACCCCTGCGTTGCGTAGTGCACAAGCGGGTTCACCCCAGCTGCCGCGACATCCGGATTCTGCTCGATATACCAGAAAGCATCAAAAAGCGGGTGCGGCTGACGTTTTTCGACACCTCCCTGCATGAGATAGTGCGCGAGCGGGTTGCCCCCCGCCTCAGCAACATCCGGGTTTCTTTCGAGATACCATCTGCTGTCGAAAAGGGGATGCGGTGCGATCCCCGCCGCTGCTCCCGTTTCAATGTAATGCGCGAGAGGGTTAACCTCTCCAGAGAGATGCGCTCTCGCTCTGTACCATTCAGGATCAAACAGCGGGTTTGGCCAGCGGCGCTCCAACGACCCTGTCGTTAGATAATGCACCAATGGATTCACTCTACTCCCAGCCACATCGGGGTTCCGCGCCAAATACCAATCCACAAAAAACAGCGGATGGGGATTGCGATTTTCTCTAGCGCCGGCCCCAATAAAATGCAGGAGCGGATTAAGCCCCGCCTGCGCGACATCGACATTGGCACGAAGGTAAGCATCATTGTCGAACAAGGGCGACGGATCGCGCCCCTCGGCCCATCCGGTGTTCAAATAGTGCGTAAGCGGATCTTTACCAGACGCGGCGATGTCGGGATTTCGGCGAAGATAAAAATCGACATCGAATACGGCCTCGACCTCCGGGACCACCCGTTTTACCTTGCATCCCGAGAAGCGCCTAATCACAGCGGCAATAGAATTCATAACGCCTCACTCACTGCACGCAATGCCCCTTATAGATAGGTGGAGCGGTCTGCACGCCCGCGCTGCTTCAGTCAACACCCGTGCGGGAGGACGCTGCTATAAGCTTCAGCCACTACCGTTCCGTGACATATAATTATGGAGCCGACGCGATTCGTGCGACATTTATTATACCTGCGCATAGTGGGAATTTTTTATCCTGGCTTGAAACCATCACATCACCAGCCACACCTCCGGCTTCGAACGCGCGGTCGGACCCGCGCCGTGCGTGCATGCAGCATTTCGCCCTTCGCCCTCGCCAAGCACTAGCAATCTCGATATGTAGGCTGTCCACTCACCCCGTATTGCCGACGGCGCGCACGAGATCAAACACCAGGAAATGAACACAGCCTACTTCACAATCTGTTCGCGAAATTATCTCGCCCACGCGCTGACGCTCCGTGACTCCCTGCTCGCGGCAAAACCAGGTGCTAAGTTCCGAATTTTCCTCGCCGACGAACCGATTGAAGGCACCCCTCCCTGCGAAGGGATCATACAAGCAGCTGACCTCAATCTGCCGGATTACTCCGACATGACCTTCCGCTACACGGTCATGGAATTCAACACGGCTATCAAACCGTTCTGCTTCGAATACCTTTTCGATCGCGAGGGTGCTGAGCATGTCGTCTATCTAGACCCAGATATCCTCGTCCTGCGCCCACTCGAGCATGTCACCGAGGCACTTGCTAATGGTGCGGATGCGGTTCTGACGCCGCATATAACGGCCCCGCCCCCTGAAGACGGGAAGACGCCGAGCGATCTAGATCTGCTGCGGAGTGGAACCTACAATCTAGGCTTCGCGGCCTTCGCCAATCGGCCCGAAACCCGCAGGTTCATTCGGTGGTGGGCACGGAAATGCGAAACTAAGTGTGTCTCCGATCTGGCGCAAGGCCTATTTGTTGATCAGAAATTTGCCGAATTCGTCCCATCCTTCGTCGAACGGACCATCATATTGCGGCATCCCGGCTATAACGCAGCCTATTGGAATCTGACGGAGCGCGAGATCACGCGTGAGGACAATGGCTGGCATGCGGCAGGCGCCCCTCTGCACTTTTTCCATTTCTCCGGCGTTGTTCCCGAAGACCGATCCGTGTTCTCCAAACACCAGGAGCGGTTCACGATAAACTCGATCGGTGCAGCAAACCTGCTTCTGCAGGAGTATTTGGATCGACTTGCTCATAATCGGGCCGCCGCTTGGAGCGACGTATCCTACGGCTATGATCAATTCTCAGACGGCACACTCATTCCCACCGAAGCACGGCGCGTTTACATGCGCGACAAAGCATCGGGGCGGACGCCCGTCCCTTTCCGCGCGGACTACGAACGCCTCAACGCGCGATCGCCTCTTGTCGACCAAGACCCGGGAATTCCGATCACAGCATTCATGGAAGAAGTCTGGAGAGGACGTCCCGACCTACAGTCCGCCTTTCCGCTCTCTAGCACAAAAGGGAGGAAATCCTTCCATCGCTGGTTCCTTTCAAACGCCGAACAAGAGCACCGCGCATCCGTATTGCTTCGCGCGCCAGCGCGAGCTAGCGGAGTGGGCTCAGGTGAGAGCACCCTAAGAGCGATCTTCGGCTGTCTACCGAGACCGGTTCAGAGGATAATGCGGAGGCTCCGACATTGGGTAAAAAACCCTTCTTAAACCTTGACTAAAGCGATGGTTGCGTCGCGGACGTCCATGGGTCATGAGATTGCCGGACCTGATCACCCTTTCTCGATTTCAAAAAGTTGCCTGTCTGCCTATGAGTAAAGAGAAGAAAGTGTCGAAAAGCCGAGAAGCGAACACGGCCACTGATCGTAGATCTATCGTTGTCGTTCTCGGTATGCATCGCACTGGTACGAGCGCGATCACGCGTGGCCTGAAGGCACTTGGCGTTGACTTAGGCGACAATCTTATGCCGCCGGTGGAAAATGCGAATAACAAGGGGTTCTGGGAAGACCTCGACATCTACGAATTCAACGAACGAGTCCTAGCGAAAGCAGGGAGCGCCTGGCACAGATTAGCTCCGCTCGACGCTGACGCGTTCCGCGGCCCAGCATTCTCGGCCGAACGCAGCGAGGGGGTAAATCTGCTGTCCAGCAAGCTTGCGGACTGCAACGCCAGCGACGGAACCGTTTTCGGTTTTAAAGACCCCCGCACTGCGATCATCCTTCCTATTTGGCGCTGCATATTTGAGGATCTCGATCTGGATGACCGCTATTTGATCACGGTTCGAAATCCGCTAGCTGCCGCCGCATCGCTTAACGCTCGAGATGGTTTCCCTATGACCAAAGGGGTAATGTTGTGGGCGAAGCATGTAATAGATGCGCTGCGCCATACGAACGATAGGAAGAGGGTATTCGTCAGCTTCGACAGGGTTTTGGAGGATCCAGTCAGGGAGTTGCACCGGATGGCGGAGGGATTAAATCTGCCACTACCGGATGAGAATAGCAGATCAATTGTCGAATACCGCGATAAATTCCTTTCGCAGAGCCTGCGCCACAACATTGTTGGACGGAAGGAACTCGAATGCTCTGGCATCGCCTCCGATTTAGTTCTCGAACTAAATCGTCTCGTATCAGAGTGGGCGCAACTTAATGCCAATTCGGTAATTTCAGTCGACGCTGATTCCTGGGACGCGCTTGAAAGTCAGTATTCTCAGATTGCGCCATTACTCGATTATTCTGATCAACTGGAATGCCAATGGCAGACCTCCAGGGAAGAGATCAAGTCTGTATCGGAGAAACTTGATGAGGTTCGCGATGCGCTCAGGACGTCAGAGTCTGAGAAGACCGCGGCAGTTCATCTGGAGAAGAATGCACGGGAAGCGCTCGCCAAGTACAAGCTTGAACTTGAAGACCTGCAACGTAGAAACGGTGCCGAAATCGGCACCTTAGTAGATGAAAAATCAAACTTGGAGGAAGCACTTCGCATCGCGAACTCAGAGCTACGGTCCGCAAATGAGAAGCGAAACGAAGATATTGAGAAATTTAAAAAGGAAATTGAAGAAACTGCGTCCAAACGCGATGCATTGCTGGACAAGATAGCCCAACTCGGAGACGACCTGCAGGCTGATCGAGATCAGGCGAACGTCCAAATCTCTGATGAGCTCTCCACAATACGGCAGCGTATCGCACACGTAACCGAGGCGGCCAGGGCGACCACTGAAGCGTTGAAACGAGAGCGAGACACCGCTCAATCGGAAACAGAAGCGCTGGCGAACCAGCTTGAAGTCACGAAAAGCGAATACGAAAAAGCCGTCAGCGTCGCAGACGATCGTGCGCAGAAGATTAAGTGTCTCCAGGCCGACATTACGACGCTGGAACAAGCCAGAAATGAACAAAATCGGTCATTCCTTCTGGCTCGTGCCGAGATCAATGCGTTGCGCCGCAGTATATCCTGGCGCCTGACAGCGCCCCTGCGCGCCGCAGTGTCTATTGTTCGGAACCCGATCAGTGGAGTGCGGGAAGTCTCGCGCAAAACGGCACGCCTTGCCTGGCATAGCCTACCAATGGGGCCGGATTCTCGGGAGCAGCTTGCGAACTCGCTTTTCGCGTCAGCACCGCTGCTGTTCTCTTGGAGTGGCGCATTCAAGGCTTGGAAAGCGAACCGGGAAGCTCAAGCACGCATGCCCGACGCCGGATCGGACGAGGAAAAACCTTTTGCCCCCCCCTCAGACCCGGCGCTTGAAGGTACCGTCCCGCTGACGGCGACGGCGCCCTCGAACTCCCGTCTCGCCCGTGCCATCGCCTTCTACCTTCCGCAGTTTCACCCTATTCCGGAAAACGACGAGTGGTGGGGAAAAGGGTTTACCGAATGGACGAAAGTCAGGGCGGCTGCACCTCTGTTCGATAATCACTACCAACCACACGAACCCGGTGAGCTGGGTTACTACAACCTCATGACAGACGACACTGTTATGGCGCGCCAGGCTGAACTCGCTGCGCTTCATGGCATCGAGGCCTTTTGTTTCTACTTCTACTGGTTCGGCGGAAAACGTCTTCTCGAAGGCCCCCTACAAAAGTATCTCGAAAATTTCGAGATCGATTTCCCCTTCTGTCTTTGTTGGGCGAATGAAAACTGGAGTCGGCGCTGGGATGGTCGAGAGGATGATGTGCTCATCTCACAGAAGCACTCTCCGGATGACGACATCGCTTTTATTGAGTACCTGTCGCAGTATCTGCGCGACCCACGCTACGTAAAAATCGAAGGTCGGCCGCTCATCATCGTCTATAGGCCGGCACTCCTTCCTTCACCACGGGACACTGCTGAACGTTGGCGCACCTGGGCGCGTCAGAACGGTATCGGCGAAATTTATCTAGCTTACACCCAATCGTTCGAGGCGGCAGCGCCATCGTCATACGGCTTCGATGCTGCGATCGAATTTCCACCAAATAACTCGGGCCAAGTCAGTGACTTGGGACTTGTTCAGAATGCTTCTGCGGACACCAATCTCTCGATATATGACTGGCGAAAGCTCGCAGCGAGAAGCAATGATTATAGTGATCCCGGGTACAAAATTTTTCGCGGTGTTACGCCGGCGTGGGACAATTCGCCGAGACGGCCGAAAGACGGGGCGGTGTTCTTGAACTCCTCACCTTCGGCCTACAAGGCTTGGCTGGACAACGCTGTGCGCGACACCATTGATAGGATTTCGTCGCCCGACGAACGCCTGATTTTCATCAACGCATGGAACGAGTGGGCGGAAGGTGCGCACCTCGAACCCGATCGGAAGTTCGGATATGCTTGGCTGGAAGCATCTCGGCGCGCATTGGTTGCTTCGTCGATGACGAACAAAAAAAAAATCTTAGTCGTTACGCATGATCTGCACCCGCATGGCGCACAGTTTCTCGCTCTCAACCTGCTAAAGACACTACGGACTCGCTTCGGGATCGAAGTCGGCGCCATCAGCGGTGGAGACGGTGAACTTGCAGCAGCGTACGAACGGGAGGGGCGGCTTGATGTGCTCGACTCACGCACCTCTTCAGCGACCGAAATAGATGAGGCGATCGAACGGCTAGCGGCCAGTGGTTTCCGTCGTGCGATTGTTAATTCCGCAGCATCGGGCTGGATAGCGCCGGCGCTCTCGCGGTGCGGCATCGAGATGATCAGCCTCGTCCATGAAATGCCGTCGATGATTGAAAGGATGGAGCTTTCTAGCAATCTCCGCGAATTGGACAGATGTGCCCGCCGCGTCGTTTTTCCAGCCGCGACAGTGCGGGATAAGGCCGCTGAGGCCATCGGGATCGAAAACTGGCGCAACGCAGACGTTCGCCCGCAAGGCTTATACAAGACAGACTCAATCGCGCACATTGAGGAAAAAGATAGGGCGAAGGCGAAAATTTGCTCTCGCCTCGGCCTAGACTCAAATTCGGAAATCGTTCTCGGCGTAGGGTTCGGCGATCACCGGAAAGGCGTGGACATCTTCGTACAGTGGGCTGCCGCAGCAGGGAACCGGTGGCCGCATCTACATTTCGTCTGGCTCGGTAAGATCGATCCGGCGATGGAGTCCGCCTGCGATACACTCCTTTCGCAGGCGGGCGCGCAGCGCGCTAATGTTCATTTTACCGGCTTTATCGACGACACGGGTGATTTCTTCCGCGCGGCGAGCCTATACGCGTTGCCGTCTCGGGAAGATCCCTTCCCATCGACTGTCCTGGAAGCCCTCAACACGGCGACGCCGGCCATCATGGTGCGTGGAACCGGCGGTATAGAAGACCTTGCGACTCATGGCTTTGTCAAAGCCATCGACTCCGCGTCTCCCGAGTGCTTCATCGAAGCAGCTGCAACCTGGATCGACGCGCCCGAGACCCGAACAAAGGATGGCCTGAAGGGTCGAGACAAGATGCGGGAGTCATTCGGCTTCGCGAGTTATGTCGGAGCTCTCACGGACATGCTCGATGCCGAAGTGCCCGACATTTCTGTCGTCGTGCCCAATTACAATTATGCCCACCACCTTGAGCAACGTCTGACGAGTATTCTCAATCAGACTCTGTGTCCCCGGGAGATAATCGTCCTGGATGATGCGTCTACCGATGACAGTGTCGCTGTCGTCGAACGTGTCTTGCGCGACTCCCCGGTTAACTGGCGCCTCGTGCGAAACGAAATCAACTCCGGAAGCGTTTTTTCCCAATGGCGCAAGGGAGTGGAACTCGCTCGCGGTGAGTTTGTATGGATTGCTGAGGCGGACGATTGGGCGGATTCGCGTTTCCTAGAGACCGCAGCGGCGAGCCTAGCCAGCAAAGATGTGGTGCTATCCTATACCCAATCGAACCAAGTCGCACCTGACGGAACAGTGACTGCCACGAGCTACCAAGACTACCTATCTGATATATCGTCGGAAAAATGGACTCGAAATTATACTAATGACGGGCTCGACGAAGTTCGCGAAGGGCTGTCCGTCAAGAACACCATACCGAATGTCAGTGCTGCCCTGTTCCGGCGCGACGCACTCGCCCACGCGCTGCAGACCTGCATGGCAGAAATCTCATCGTATCGGGTCGCTGGTGACTGGTGCGTGTACGTCAATGTGCTGCGACAAGGCCAAATCTCATTTTCTCCTGAATCACTCAACTTCCATCGTCGGCACACGGGAAGCGTAACCATTAGCAAATTCGATCTGGCCGAGCTTTCCGAGATTGCTCGCATGCAAGCTTATGTTTCGCGGGAATTTTCTCCCTCCGAAGCTGACTCCCGCAAGGCGCGAACCTATCTGGAGAGCCTCGTCACCCACTTTCAACTCGCCGCGAAGCACCCCCAAAGCGAGCTGGATGCTGCTCTGCGTGGCGAGGTCCGCCAATTCGGCGACCGGGATCGAGTGTCTCACATAACGGAGTGATGATTGCAGGGCCGCTCCGCGATTAGCGTTAGTCGCCGGGCGGTCGATCGTCCGCCTGATCTATTAACCTCCGGGCAGCCGGAACGCCTTCGTCCACTTCGCCCTGTAGAAGCCCCACGCATCGCCCACCATCCGATCTAATTCCGAAAATTCCGGCTGCAGTTGAAGCAGATCTCTCGCTCTAGACACATCCGCATAAAGACGTGGCGGATCACCAGGGCGACGAGCACAAATGTCGTGAGGCACCACCTGCCCGGTCACCTGCTCAACCGCATCGATTACCTCACGAACGGAATATCCGCGCCCCGTTCCGACATTGCAGGCAAAACTGCCTTCGTGAGTAGTTATTCGATCAAGCGCCGCCAAATGCGCCTGAGCTAGATCCATGACGTGAATATAATCGCGAATGCATGTTCCATCAGGCGTATCGTAATCGTCGCCGAAGACTTTCAGACGCCCGCCCACACCGGCGGCGGCCATGAGCGCATTCGGAATGAGATGCGTCTCCGGATCGTGTTCTTCGCCGATTTCCCCATCCGGGCTGGCACCCGCCGCGTTGAAATAGCGCAAAGCAGCATATCGTAATCCCTTAGCAGCCGAGATGTCGCGCAACATGCGTTCTACCACGAGCTTGGATCTGCCGTAGACATTGACCGGATTCTGCGGTTCATCCTCCGCCAGTGGCAAGCTGGTTGGGTGCCCATAAACCGCACAGGTAGAGGAAAAAACTAGGCGCTCGCAGCTCGCCCGCTCCATCGCTCCAAGGAGCGAAATCGCGCCTCCAACATTGTTGTTCCAGAACGTGAGCGGATCACGCTCGCCTTCGCCGACTTCGATATTGGCAGCAAAATGCACAACGGCAGCCGGACGATGCTTGGCTAAGGCCGCATCGATATCCGCCTCACACCTCACGTCGCCATGCTCGAGTGGTCCCCACCGAACAGCGCGCTCATGTCCACTGGACAAGTTATCGAACACGATGGGCTCATCACCGCGAGCGGCCAGCGCCTTGCATACATGCGAACCGATATACCCTGCGCCACCGACAACAAGTACCCGCATTCACCTCTCCACCATAGGCCGGACCTTCCCAGAGCCGAGCAGGCTCGCCCCTAGTTCGCGGCGATCCCGCAGACATTGTTTAGCACTGACATGCCGCCGCGCGTCGAACACGAACACCGCCTCAATTTGGAACCTCAGCATAGACGAGCAGCGCGAGCCGTTCGTACTTTATCGGCGTCTATGCTCTTTCGTTTCAGCCCGGCCCTAAAACGCTGCAGCGATCATTCAACAGGATCAATTGTCGAAAGTGCAGTATTCCAGCCTCGACATGCACATCGTTCAAGAGACGCAGGACATTTAAGGCATGCCCGAATATCGCGTTGAACTCTAGGAGACGCAAGAATGCTGTCCGGTTAGCATATCGATCAGAGTACGGGAGATTCCGTCGATACGACGACATCACAATTTCTGATCGAATGCACCCACTTCGGGATATGTGTCCAGCACGGCTTCAATTGCTCGGAAGATAGCCACGACATCGTCATTCGAGGTCGGGCTTTCGACCACGACGACGAGGTTCGGCGTGTTCGAGCTCGCACGGACGAGACCCCAGGCCCCACCGTCGAGCGTGAAGCGCACGCCATTGACGGTATTCACATCGGTGATCTTGCGGCCGGCGATATCGGTGCCGGCATCGGCAAGGCCCTGGAATTCGGCGACGATGCGATCGACGACACCGTATTTCTCCTCGTCGGCACAGGCCGGCGACATGGTCGGAGACTGGAAGGAGAGCGGCAGGTCGCGCCGCAGGTCAGCCATCGACTTGTCGGGATTGCGCTCAAGCATCTGCAGTACGGCCCGCGCGGCGACCAGACCGTCGTCATAGCCGCGCCCGATCGGCGGTTGCAGGAAGAAATGGCCGGACTTCTCGAACCCGGCGAGGGCACCCAGTTCCTTCGAGCGGCGCTTGATATAGGAGTGCCCCGTCTTGAAGTAATCGGTCTTGCAGCCATGCTCGGCGAGAACCGGGTCGATGGCGAAGAGGCCGGTCGACTTCACATCCACCACGAAGGTCGACCCCGGGTGGAGCGGTGCCAGATCGCGCGCCAGCATAAGGCCGATCTTGTCGGCGAAGATTTCCTCGCCCTCATTGTCGATCACGCCGCAGCGGTCGCCATCGCCATCAAAACCGAGGCCGACATCGGCGCCATGCTCCAGCACGGCGTCGCGCATGGCGTGCAGCATTTTCATGTCTTCCGGGTTGGGGTTGTAGCGCGGGAAAGTGTGATCGAGCGTACAGTCCATCTCGATCACCTCGGCACCCATGTCCCGCAGGGCCTGCGGCGCAAATGCGCCAGCAGTACCATTGCCGCACGCGGCAACGACCTTCAGCTTCCGGTCCAGAGATACGCCTTTCGCGACATCGGCGATATAGCGCTCTGCCACGCCTCCGGCTCGAACATAGCCTCCACCGGACCGGGCAACGGCCTTGCCGCCAAGCACGATTTCCTTGAGGCGGCTCATCTCGTCCGGACCGAAGGTGAGCGGACGCTGCGCCCCCATTTTCACGCCCGTCCAGCCATTGGAGTTATGGCTGGCGGTGACCATGGCGACGCAGGGAATATCGAGATCGAACTGGGCGAAATAGGCCACCGGGGACAGGGCGAGACCTATATCGTGTACCTCGACGCCGGCCGCCATGAGGCCGACTTCGAGCGCCTGTTTCACGCTCAACGAATAACTGCGGAAATCATGGCCGACCACGATCTTCGGGGCGACGCCGAGTTCGTGGATCAAGGTCCCCAGCCCCATGCCCAGCGTCTGTACGCCATACAGATTCAGCTCGGACGGCGTGTCCGATCCGGAATGCCCGAACCACCAGCGCGCATCATATTCACGGAAACCGGTCGGCTTGATCAGCGGTTCGTTCTCGAACTCCCAGGAATTGGCTTTGAGGTCTGCGTGGGGTTTGGTCGTCATTGGGGGGCACCTGCTTGTTACCAAGCCTGTCTTATTGCATCGCCAAGGCGTTGCAACCCCTCAGACGCAAACGACAGAACTGTTCGCTACCGCCGTACGTACTAGCCGTTCGGGCGACCGACGCTGGTGTATTCGAAGCCGGCCGCGCTGGCTTCTTCCAAGGTGTAGATATTGCGCAGGTCGATCAGATTCGGCATCTTCATGGCCATCTTCAAACGCTCCAGATCGAGCGCACGGAATTCGTTCCACTCGGTGATGATCACCAGCGCGTCCGCCCCTTCGGCGCAAAAATACGGGCCGGAGACGAATTCGACGTTGGAGAGCAGTTTTTCCGCCTCGACCGTTCCGGCCGGATCGAAGGCGCGTACCTTGGCGCCCGCTTGCTGCAGGGCCGGGATGATCTCCAGGCTGGGCGCATCGCGCATGTCGTCGGTGTTCGGCTTGAAGGTGACGCCCAGGATGGCAATCGTCTTGCCGGACACATCACCGCCGCAAGCCTCGACGACCTTGTCCGCCATGGCCCGCTTGCGCTTGTCATTGACTGCTACCACCGTCTCGATCAGCTGCAGCGGAGCACCCGCGTCATGGGCGGTGCGGGTCAGGGCGAGCGTGTCCTTCGGGAAGCAGGAACCGCCATAGCCGGGACCGGCATGCAGGAATTTGCCGCCGATACGATTGTCCAGACCGACGCCGCGCGCGACTTCCTGCACGTTCGCGCCGACCTTCTCGCACAGATCCGCCATCTCGTTGATAAAGGTGATCTTCATCGCGAGGAAAGCGTTGGCGGCGTATTTGATGAGTTCGGACGTCCGGCGCGAGGTGAAGACGATCGGAGTCTCGTTGAGGAAGAGCGGACGATAAAGGTCGTGCATGAGGGTGCGGGCACGCTCGTCATCCGTTCCAACCACGACGCGGTCGGGGCGCTTGAAGTCCTCGATTGCCGCGCCTTCGCGCAGGAATTCCGGATTGGAGACCACGGCGAAGTCCGCATCCGGTCGCGTTTCGCTGATGATGCGCTCGACTTCGTCGCCCGTGCCGACCGGCACTGTCGACTTGGTCACGACGACCGTATAGCCCTCCATGACTTCGGCAATTTCCTTTGCCGCAGCATATACATAGCTCAGATCAGCAAAACCGTCGCCTCGGCGCGAGGGCGTTCCGACCGCGATGAAGACGGCATCGGCGCTGCGAACGGCGTCGGACAAATCCTGGGTGAAGCTGAGACGGCCTTCAGCCACATTTCGCTCAACAAGCATATCGAGACCCGGCTCGTATATCGGAATACCGCCCGAATTCAGCGTTTCGACCTTGCTGGCATCTTTGTCGACGCAGACGACCTCATGGCCGAAATCAGCAAAACAGGCTCCAGACACCAATCCGACATAGCCGGTTCCGATCATTGCGACGCGCATAGTCTCTCACTCCCAAGCTGGACAGAGCCGGTATCGCCGAGGCAGGAGGCAAGCGCAAGGTTGGATTCTAGTTGGGTGCATCTTCCTGGCGGGCCGCCAGCAGGCGCCCTATGAGATGCTTCCCACCGGATAACAACCTTCGTTCCAAGAAGCGGAAGGACAGCATTCCGAATACAAGGCAGGCGAGTAATGTTCCCAGATAGAACATTGCCCCTGATACCACCCCACCTCCAAGTAACGCGGCCCCGGCCCGCGCCATGACGCTGATCACCAATATATGGCTGAGATAGATCGAGTATGACGCGTCGCCGATCTCTTCCATCAGGCGCGGCAAGGCCGGCTTCCAAGTGATGAAAACCCACACGATGGCAATCGCGAACGGGCCATAGGCCAAGACCCGGCTAGATACGGGCACGAATGAGTCGAAACCGCCCTGTGCCGCGGTGAAGACAGCGAATCCGGTCGCAATCACCACCGCTAAGAAGGAGGCCCACCTCATCTGTCTCAGTCTGTTGGAGAACTGTGCCAGAAGGACGCCCGCCAGGAACAGGAGATTGAACGGGCTGGCAGCCAGCGCGATCCAGGGATTGGCCGGAGCCTCCGGCATCGCCATGACAGCGATAGTCATAACGGCCCAGGCAACGGCCGCGATTGCCCGGAAGCGGGGCGGCAGGGTGAGAACCAGCCCGTAGATCAGATAGAAATAGAGCTCGTGCGTCAGCGTCCAGCCAACGGATAGAAGAGGCGGGTGACCCAGAGGGATCAGCGCCAGAGATCCCACAATGTTCCGGTCGCTCGCATCAGATTCAAGACTGTCACCCATGACGAGATAGCCCAGCAGGGCGATCGCTGTGAACACCCAGTAGAGCGGAAATATCCGGTTTACGCGGCTCAGCAGGAAGCGAACATCCAGCCCAGAGCGTTCACCGTACAAATGGTGGATGATGAAGCCGGACACCACAAAGAAGATATCGACCCCGGCAAACCCGATGAAGGCGAAGTCGCCCAGGATCGACTCCTGGAAGAAGCGGACATTCGCCTGATGCAGGTGGGCGATGATGACCAGCAGGACCGCAATCGCCCGCAAATGCTGGATTTCGTGCAGCGTATCGCGCGACGACGCCATGACGGGTCAGGCCACTGCCGCTTCAATCGCGGTCCGGATATCCTTCACTACACCGCGGATCAGCGCCTGCTCGCCCTCGGCCATGACCCGGATTAGCGGCTCAGTGCCTGAGGCGCGCACGACCAGGCGGCCGGCAGTGCCCAGACGTTCCTCGCCATCCGCAATGGCATCCTTGACGCGATCGGTCTCGAGCGGCTTGGCCCCGCCCTTCACGCGCACATTCTCGAGCAATTGCGGTGCCGGATCGAAGACCTTGAGAAGCTGGCTTGCCCTCTTTCCGCTCTCACCGAGAACCCGCAGCACCTGGAGCGCGGCGATCAGGCCATCACCCGTCGGCGCGAAATCCGGAGTCACGATATGACCGGACGCCTCGCCGCCAAGATTGATGCCGGTTTCGTTCATGCGTTCCGACACATAACGATCACCAACCTTGGTTCGCTCCAGTCCGATTCCGAGTCCGTTGAGATAGGTTTCCAGACCGAGATTGGACATCACGGTGGCGACGATAGCGGGTTGTTTGAGTTCGCCGGTCTCGTGCCAGTGTCGCGCCAGCAGGCCGAGGATCTGGTCGCCGTCGATGACGCGACCCTTTTCGTCGCACAGGACGAGGCGGTCGCCGTCGCCATCCAGCGCAATGCCGATATCGGCGCGATATTTCACAACTTCCTTGCTGAGCCGGGCCGGTGCGGTAGAGCCGCATTCCTCATTGACGTTGAAGCCGTTCGGCTCGACGCCGATGGGGATCACGTCGGCGCCCAGCTCCCACAGGACGGTCGGCGCGACCTTGTAGGCGGCGCCATTGGCGCAATCGATGACGATGCGAAGATTGGATAGACGCTGAGTGCGCGGAAAGGTCGATTTCACGATCTCGACATAACGCGCCTGGGCATCGTCGATCCGTTTGGCACGGCCCAGATCGGCAGGAGCCGCGAGATTGTCAGAGAGGCTGCCGTCCATGCGAGCCTCGATTTTCAGCTCTGTCTTGTCGTCCAGCTTGCGGCCATCGGGGCCGAAGAGCTTGATGCCATTGTCGTGATAGGGATTGTGGGAGGCCGTGATCATGACGCCGAGATCGGCCCGGAGCGAGCGGGTCATCAGGGCGACGGCTGGCGTCGGCAGGGGTCCGAACTGGAAGACATCCATGCCGACCGAGGTGAAACCGGCGACAAGGGCTGACTCGATCATGTAACCGGACAGGCGCGTATCCTTGCCGATCACCACGGAATGACGCCCGGAATGCCGCACGAAATGCTTGCCTGCCGCCATGCCGAGCCGCAGCGCTGTCTCGGCCGTCATCGGAAAGGAATTCGTGAGCCCGCGAACGCCGTCCGTTCCGAAGTATTTCTTGCCCATCTGGTTTCCCAATCACTGTTTGGTCCCCGGTATATAGGACGGATGAGCTTACGCGAAGTGAATGCCTGCGCTGGACGGTGACGGGCGGATCAGCTAGGCGTGATCGCGCACGCCAAACGAGGGTTACATGAAGAAGATTCGCAAGGCTGTATTGCCTGTCGCCGGTCTGGGGACGCGGGTCCTGCCCGCCACGAAGTCGATCCCCAAGGAAATGCTGCCGGTCTTCGACCGTCCTGCGATCCAGTATGTGGTCGACGAGGCCATAGCGGCCGGTATCGAGCACTTCGTCTTCGTCACCGGACGAAACAAGGCCGCGATCGAGGATTATTTCGATACGGCCTACGAACTCGAAGCCACTCTCAAGGAGAAGGGCAAGACCGCCATTCTCGACGAAGTCGAGCGTACGCGTCCCCTGCCCGGCTCGATGAGTTTCGTACGCCAGCAGGCGCCCCTCGGACTGGGTCACGCGATCTGGTGTGCCCGCGACATTATCGGCGACGACCCGTTCGCGGTGCTGCTGCCGGATGTGCTGGTGAAGGCCGAGCCGAGCTGCCTCGCCCAGATGACCGAGGTCTATAACGAAACCGGCGGCAATGTGATCGCGGTCGAACAGGTTCCCCAGGGCGAAGTCGACAAATACGGCGTCATCGATCCGGAAACGCGCGACGGCAACCGTATCCTCATGCGCGGCATGGTGGAGAAGCCGCCGGTAGACAGCGCACCGTCCAATCTCGCCATTACCGGCCGCTATATCCTGCAGGGCTCGATCTTCGGCTATCTGGCCGACCAGGCTGCCGGGGCAGGCGGCGAGATCCAGCTGACCGATGCGATGGCCCGCCTGATGACTGACCAGGCCTTCCACGCGGTGGAATATGAAGGCCAGTCCTATGATTGCGGCAGCAAGCTGGGCTATCTGCGCGCCACAATCGCCTTCGCCCTCGGCGATCCGGAACTCGGCGCCGATGCGCGGGCGCTCGTCGACGGTTTTTCAAAATAACCATTCGGCGCGGGAACCATCGATAGGAATGATCCGAAGAGTACACCCTCACACATGTGATCCGATATAGCCGCCCCCCAGTCACAAGCACCCGCATCCTTACTCCTCACAGTTACGCCAAATCAGGTCAAACTTTTTGGACCCGGTGGGACCATGCCACCGGAAAGATATGATCGCAGCACACGATGAGCACAGCCGCTCCACCTACGGATGCCATAGACACTGAGAGTTCAGTATGAAGTTGATAATGACGCTCCTCGTAAAGAACGAGATCGATATCATCCGGGAAAATATCAACTTCCATTTGGCGTCCGGAATCGATCACCTCATCATAACCGACAACAAGTCGGATGATGGCACGCGGGATATCTTGAGCGAGTACGATCAGTTGAATGAAATCACCGTCATCGACGAACCCGGGGATGACTATTCACAGTATAAGTGGGTAACGCGCATGGCACTCTTGGCAGGCGAGAGACATGGCGCGGACTGGATAATCAACAACGATGCCGACGAATTCTGGATTCACCCGGAAAAGTCTCTGAAAGAAGCGCTCGAAGTCACAACGAGTCCGGTCCAGCTTTGTGCGCGGCGAAACATGGTTTTTCCTTTCGACACTCCTGAAACAGGAGCACATTGGGTCGAACGGCTTCGCTACAGGACTGCCAGCCTGACAGAGCGTGTTCCGCTGGAGGACCCGCTGCACGACCCTTTGCCCGACCTCTATTTCAATCTGAACCTGCCAGGCAAGGCAATCGTCCGCAGTAAGGGATTACTTGGGATTGAGCAGGGCAACCACTCTGCCCGTTTCGAACAGCCCGTAAAGCCGGAGCAAAACGAGATCGTGGTTTATCACTTCCCCGTCCGTAGCAAGCAGCAGTTCGAGACCAAAATCCGGCAAGGCGGACAGGCTTATGCACGAAACTACGAATTGTCCGAAAAGGTCGGATGGCACTGGCGCCGTTTCTACCATCGCATGGAGCATGAAGGGCTTGAAGCTGCGCTGCAGGAAGCGCTTCCGACTGCGAACGCCATCCAACAAGGACTTGGACTGCTCCCCGCAAAGTGGCCCGGTCTTTGAGTTAGGTCCTGGCTCCAACTGAGGAGTTCAGAAATGGGCCGCAAGACTTACAAGGCCGAGGAGATTATCGCGCATCTGCGGGAGGTTGAGGTTCGCCAGGGCCGGGG
>NZ_JBSXNX010000009.1:0-40975 GCF_056857855.1 Maricaulis sp. B-26 | reverse complement strand
GGGCTACAGACCACCAGCTCCTGAAGCGCTCTTGCCAGCGACTTGTCTGCCGCCCTACGTTGAGGGCGTGCCGGCATGACCGCCGCACATAACCCGCCGGGCCCTAACTTTAAAACTGGGCCACTTGGGTGGGGCAGGCCATGCCGGAAGGCGTTTTCCAGGAGCGCTATCTTCGCAATCCGCCTCGCGCGCTGCTAGGGCGATGATCATGCGATGTATGGCTGCGATACTCGGGCTTGCCCTGTTTTCTGGCTTGCTCGGTGAGGCTAAAGCCCAGCCGCCTTCATTACCGACCGGTTTGTCTCCACCTCAACAAGACGAACCCAACGCTAGCAATCCACCGGTGCTCCCGCCCGGCTTGATTGAGGCCCCGGAGGCCGATCAAACTCGCTCCGATGAGATAGGAAGAGAGGCTTCCGAAACTCGGCTTTTCACCGGGCTCACAGGTTTTATCGATTGGAGGGTTGGCTCACGCGCTAGTAGTAGTCGCAATCATCCCTCGACGATCATGCATGAGCTTCGAGGGCAGGTTCGCGGCGAATGGTCAACGCCGGCTGGTACATTTGCACTCACATCCGATCTGGTTCTAGACGACGTTGAGGATGATCTAGCTGTCAACCTCAATACCGGTGAAGGCTTTGTCGATGTCAGAGAAGCCAGCCTTTTGCTTCGACCGACCGGAAACCTAGACCTGAAAGTTGGTCGACAGATCCTGACTTGGGGAACGGGCGATCTAATATTCCTGAACGATTTGTTCCCGAAAGACTATGTATCCTTCTTTGGCGGGCGCGATGAGGAATACCTGAAAGCGCCGTCAGACGCGCTCCGCGCCTCCTTGTTTTTCAATGCGGTCAACGTTGAGTTCATTTACGTGCCTCAATTCGATGCCGATCGGTTCTTAACTGGAGAGCGCCTTAGTTATTTCAATCCGGCTCTGGACGGGATCGTGGGGCCTGGTGCGGTGATTGCGCCGACAATCCCTGATCGGTGGATCCAGGATGACGAGTTGGCGATCCGATTGTACCGCCAATTTGGCGCTTTTGAGGTTGCCGGATATGCGTATCGAGGCTTCTGGAAAAGCCCGGCTGGTCAAAGCGCCAGCGGGACGCCCGTTTTTCCGGAATTGAGCGTTTACGGCGCCAGCGCTCGAGGACCGGTTCTGGGCGGCATTGCTTCTTCGGAATTTGCTTACTACGACAGCATGGAGGACGGCGCGGGTCGCTCCGCTTTAACTCCCAATAGCCAACTTAGATGGTTGGTGGGTTTTGAGCGCGAGGCGGGACCGAACAGAACGATTGGCGTGCAATACTATCAAGAGCGGCGCATACAATTTGACAGTTGGGCGCGTTATCAAACTGGGCGCGTGCGATCCGAGGACGAGACACGCCACTTAGTGAGTGCGCGTCTCACCCAACTTGCCGCGAACCAGAACTTAACGCTGAGCGCGATCGCATTCTGGAGCCCAAACCAGGACGACCTCTATGTTCGAGCCACCGCACAATTCAAGCTCAATGATATTTGGCGCATCGACGGCGGTGTGAACGCTTTCGCAGGGCCTCGCGATGACGGGTTCTTCAGTCAATTTCGGGACAATTCGAGTATCTATTTCGGAGTGCGGCGATCATTCACCACCTAATTTTGTTCACCCCCCTGTGAAGTTAGCAAACTGTGATGGATGCCCTTTGTGGTTCCGCAATGACAGCACTCCAGGACGATTGTGCGAACGTTGAACATCTCTGAGCCTGCCGGCTTCGCTGCCGGTCGACAGGTTGAAAACAGCGTCTGCCAACCGCAGAGCTCGCATACAACTCGAACGAAACTAATTGGTTTTTGTGCCATTGCGGCTGCCTGCTGAGGAACCCGGTAATTGATGTGCGTTCCACTCTTACGCAGCCGCAACCGCCGTCACTCAAACAAAAGTTATTTCTCGTAAGCCGCGAACACATTGACCGATCGGCGCCTCGCGCGCTCCTTCTCTTCCGCCCGACCCGGCAGAGGTACATCTGGCGCTCCTAAAGAGAACGGTTGGCGCGGCAGACTTTTGTCATTCGCCGTTGGAATGAAGCGCGCAGAACCGCGAATTGGGGATTTGCCATTGATTATGTCCGGTCGCGTGTGCGCCAGACACCTCAAGCGAGAACGGTCTCAACGTATCCTCACTTTCTAGTACAGCACCCATCTAATTCCTGCATCGGCGGACAAGGCACGGTTCCATAGGAGCAGAAGACGCAGCAATCGCCCGACCGCGGCGTCAAGAGCGTGCCACACGATGGACAGTCCCAGAAGAATTGACACGCGTTCGTCGGCATTTCGAGATCGGCGTGCACATCGCCACATTGCGGACAGGTAAGCGTAGATTTGAGTTGGATATCAGCCATCAGGTTTTAAAGAGCGCTCCCATCGATCAATTGAACCGATCGGGCCGGGGCATTCGTGATCGCGGATATCCCGCCCCACCATTCGCCCGATCAATATCGGCATTGCGCGCATTTCGCAGCCGGGAGTTCCGAACACGGCGGCCAGGAGGAAGGAGCCTCCGAGATGCAGATAGACATAAAGGTTGAGCCACAAGACACTCGTCCAGAAAAGTGGATTGATCCACTCGCCAGTTGATTGCCAGCCGACGAGGGCAGCGCCGGCGATCAATCCCAGCGGCAGCAGTCTGGGCAAGAAGCCCAACCGCAAGCCCAAGCCAATATTTAGCGTGTAAGGCGCGAGATGAACGGCAAAGACGGTAAGTCCGATCACCCAGGCGTTGGTCAAAGCTTCAACCTCGCCAAAGCGAATTAGCTGAACCGCCCAATAGACGGCTCCCACGCCAAAGATTAGACGGGAGAGGCGACCAATCGGCCCAGGTGGCGGAAGCGTACCCGCGCCATGAAATTGGAAGGTTGGCGACGGTTTCGGCATATCAACCCCGAAGCCAGTCCAGCAACCAGCTTTGAAGGCGCATTTCGTAGCTCGGCAGGATTAAGGACACCGCCAGGAAAACTGCGCCGACACTCCACCAAGTCCAGAATGCCCGTCCAGGCCCGCCGCGCCACAATGCGAGCGTTAGCGACAGAGCGAGCAAGCCCGTCGCTCCCCATGCAAACCAATCCTGCCATCGTGCAAAGAACCCCAGCTTTGCTACCAGGCCGGAGGCCACACCCAGGTGAACGAGGAGGATAGGTACGACGCAGCAAGAGGCACCGACGAACGCCAGAAAGCCGCTGACGGCCCCGCCGCTAGATACGAGGGATGAAGGGAATAAATTACGTTTGCTCGATCTCATCACTCCACAATGATAACGTCTGTAGTAACTACAGGTTCAAGGCATATTTGCGTGAGGCGGCAGAGACCCGATGAAGCCATCATTGAAGCGAGGCGCCGTTGCGAAACTGCTGGACAGCAATATCGAGACGATCCGGTACTATGAGAGCATCGGCCTGGTTGCCGCGTCCGCGCGCTCGGAAGCTGGTCATCGATTGTATGCGCAGTCTGACATCGAACGCCTGCGGTTCGCCTTGCGACTGAGACAACTCGGCTTTGCACTCGCAGAAGTGAGGGAGCTTCTCAAGATGACGGAAGGTCAGTCATATTCCTGCAAGCAGGTCGCTGAGATAGCGGAGACCCACCTGTCCCACATCCATCAAAAGATCGATGACCTCAAACGGCTCGCTGCATCTCTGGAAGAAATCACGAGCCAATGCGAGCGAACCGACCGGCCAGATTGCGCGCTGGTCCTGTCGCTGAAATCGTCGAAGACCGCGCCGACCTAGCACGTTTGAAAATGACCCTAGAGGGCCAAGAGACCGATCAGAACAAACCCGGCACCGGAGATGAGCTTAAGCGGTCGCATCTGCAAACAACGCTCCGCCAGAACCCCGGCCCCGACGGCAAGGGCGGTGCCTGCTACAAGCGCGGCTGCAGCGGCGAGAAACACAAAAACGGGTGCGGTCTTGGTGTCCGAGGCAAACAACACCGTTGCGAGCTGCGTCTTGTCTCCCAGTTCTGCGATGAAGACGCTTGCGAAAACGACCGACAACGATTTGTGGGTCGCGCATCTCGTCTATCAGAAAAACTGCCTTGCAGATGACTTCACTCCCCTCCGCGAACTCCTTCTTGATGGTGATTGACGGCGTCATTCAGTCAATATCGTGCACGGCCTCCAAAGCCGAAACATGGTCTCCTTTTGGAGGTGCAAACCATCGATGCAGTGCGGGCAGCACAAGCAATGTTAGAACAGTTGACGAGATCAATCCTCCCATCACCACGGTAGCCAACGGGCGTTGAACTTCTGCTCCGACACCAGTCGCGAACAGCAACGGTGCCAATCCCAATGCCGTAGTAAGGGCGGTCATTAATACAGGTCTAGCCCGCAGCCCCGCCGCTTCAATCGCGAGCGCGTTGTGATCACGACCTTGTCGTGCGAAGTCGTCCATGAAGCTGACAAGCACCATTCCGTTGCCCAGAGCGATACCAAAGAGCGCAATGAATCCAACTGTTGCTGGCACGGAAATCGGCAGGCCTGTCAACCACAAAGCTAGCGCGCCACCGGTTAAAGCAAGCGGTATGTTAAGCAGGATGAGCACTGCAGATTTGAGACGTCCAAATGCTAGGAGCAAAATCAGTAAGACAATGCCCAATGTGATCGGTATCACCACGGCAAAACGAGCATTCGCCTGCTGTTGAAGTTCAAACTGTCCGCCCCACTCAACGCGATAGCCTGGCGGAAGCTCAAGCTGATCCGAAGTTGCGGCTTGAGCGTCGGCAACAAATGAACCGATATCACGCCCTCGAACATTGAGCTGTACGGTTATGAAGCGCTCACCATTTTCTCGAGTGATCTGGCGTGGTCCGACCACGTTTCGGATATCGGCGACGCTTGACAGCGGAACTTGGGCGCCACTTTCGCTTTCTAGGACAAGTCGGCCAATTGCTTGGGCGTTGTTGCGCCGATCCTCGTCAAATCGCACGACAACCGGAAACTGGCGAACACCCTCAAACAACACACCAGCTTCAGCACCGCCGACGGCTGCGCTAAGCGTATCGAGGGCATTCTCAACTGAGAGTCCGTATCGACCCAGGGCAGTGCGATCGACGGAAACGACGAGTTGTGGCGCACCGGTAATTTGATCGGCTTGCACGTCGCTTGCACCGGGGACATTTTGAAGAATTGATTGCAGCTGCCGCGAACCGGGCAACAGCACATCCATGTCCGGCCCGAATATTTTCACCGCGAGTTGGGCCTTGGTCCCGGTGAGCAATTCGTCAACCGACATCGCGATTGGTTGGCCAATATTCACTCTAATACCGGGAAACGTTTCAAGATCTTCGGAAATCGCAGCCCGCAAGTCGCTCGGTGTGAGCCCTGGTCGCCATTCCGACCTTGGTTTCAACGCGACAAAGGCCTCAATGCTGTTCACTGGATCAGCATGGGCCCCAACCTCACCCCGACCAATTCGACTAACAATCGAGTCGATTTCTGGGAAGGCTGCGAGCAATCGCCTCTCGAGACGTGTTGATGTTTCACCGCCTTCAGTGAGCGATATTGACGGCGCCATCGATACGCGCAGCAGAATATCGCCTTCCTCTAGCGTGGGAGTGAACTCCGAGCCGAGTCTGGAACCCGCCAGTCCGCCGATCAGCAACAATCCGAACGCAAGCGCGACTGCCGCCAGTCGAGCGCGAACGAAAACACTCGCGACCGACTTCACCGTTTCACCAATCACGTCCCGACCAGGATCTTGGCGTTTTGGCGGTTTAATAAGTCCATAGGCCATCGCAGGTGCGACAAGAGCGGCGTAAATTAGCGACCCGGTCATAGCAAGCGCGGCGGATGCAGCAAGCGGCCGGAACGTCTTGCCCTCGACACCTTCTAGCGAGAACAGTGGAAGAAACACAATAATCACGACAGCGACCGCTGCAGTGAGTGGGGCAATAACCTCCGCGGTCGATTTAGCGACGACATCGCGTGGGGCCTGGCCCTCGTGGCGCTCTCGGAAGCCGCGGTCTACATTTTCCGCAATTACGATTGCGCCATCAACCATCATACCAATTGCGATGGCCACGCCGCCAAGCGACATGAGGTTTGCGCTTATTCCCAATGCGCTCATCGCGATGAACGCGAAGCCCACTGAAAATGGTATTGACAGAACCACGACAAGGCTCGGGCGCCACCCCCCAAGGAAAACAAGCACAACCACCGCAACCAAGAGGGCGCCTTGCCAAAGCGCCGTCGTGACAGTTGAGGCGGCTCGGCTCACCAGCGTGCTCTGATCGTAATATGGAACGGCACGCACGCCCTCGGGGAGAGACGCGTTAATTTCTCCAAAGCGCGCATGCGCGCGCGCGATGACATCGGATGTATTCGTCCCGTAAAGTTTGAGCACTAGGCCGGCAACCGTCTCACCAGTTCCGTCAGCGGTCGCTAGGCCTTGTCGCGCCCCACCTCCAATGACGACATCACCTAGATCGCCCACTCGGATTGAGCGTCCGCTGACCGTACTGACGGGAGTTTCTGCTAGATCAGATATCGAACGCGCCAAGCCGACCCCGCGCACCGTGAATTGTTCCGAACCTATTTCGATGAACTGCGCGCCGGTAGTGCGGTTCGCGCTCTCGAGAGCGCCGATCACATCTGCTACTTCCAGGTCATATGCTATGAGAAGGTCTGGATTGAGGCGAATTTGATATTGTTTTTCGTAGCCGCCAAGCGCCAGCACTTCAGTGACGCCCTCCACGGACTGAAGAGGGTATTTGATCATCCAATCGGCGATTTCGCGAAGTTCCGTCAGGTCGTAGGTGTCGGTCTCGTCGACGACACGAAAATACATGATGATCCCTAAGCCACTCGAAATGGGCCCAAGCTGGGGTGTCCCAAAACCATCCGGTATGACTTCGTTTGCCTGCGACAACCGCTCGCCGACCACCTGGCGCGCGAAATATACATCCGTCCCATCCTCGAAATAGATGTTCACGATGGACAAGCCGAAATTCGAGACTGATCGGATCTCCTCAACATCTGGAAGGCCGGACATCGCGGTTTCGACCGGAAAGGTTACATAGCGCTCAACCTCCTCTGGCGAGAGCCCTTCAGTTTCGGTAAACACTTGAACCAATGACGGCGAGGGGTCGGGGAAGGCATCCACCGGAAGCGCACGAAACGCGAACAGCCCCCCGACAGCGAGGGCCAAGGCCGCGATGGTGGCTAATAGGCGGCCGCCAGCAAGGCGGTGCATCAGTTTTTGCATATCTCTGGCGTCCTAATCGTCATCATCACCGAATGAGTCTCTTTCGAGATGTGCTTTGAGCGTGAATGCTCCTTCTGAAACGTAGAGCTCGCCTTCGTTGAGACCGGACAGGATTACAACCTGGGAACCGATTTCAGCTCCCAGTTCAACGTCTTGCGGTATGAACCCATCTGCTGTTGGCAGAAACAAACTCGCTCGCCCGTCGATGTCTACGATGGCTTCTGACGGCACTTGAAGGCGGATCTCGCTGGTCCCAACATCAATCTCAGCGGTGACAAATTGTCCTGGTCGCATCCGGCGGTTCGAATTTTCTACGATCATACGCGCAGTCACCATGCGCGAGGTTTGGTCAATCGTGGGCAAAATTGTCGCGATCTCACCCGCTGCTAATTCAACTCCCATTTCGGATCGAAGAACAACGGACATTCCAGGCTCTACCGTTGCTGCGTCTTGCGTATAGACGGCGATGTCCGCCCATAAAACGCTGTCATCGACAATTGTGAAAAGGGCAGGCGCGCTTGCGTCTTCTGCCGATACTGCTGCGCCTAAGGTCGCGGTTCGGCGGGCGACAACGCCTCCAATTGGCGCTCGAAGGCGTGCTTGGGCGAGCGTTCGGTCGGACGTCTCGCCAAGAGTGGTGAGCTCAGTCCAAGGAACTCCAACAGCAATCAGCTTGTTTTCAACGCCTTCGCGCGCGGCGCGCGCGGCAACAAGTGTAGCGTGAGCCGCTTGCAAATCAGCCTCGGGCGTAATCCTTTCCGCGAAGAGGGATTCTTCGCGCGACAGTGCTTGTCGGGCAAGATTTTCGACGGTGGCTGCCGTCAAATATTCAGCCTTCAAGTCAGCGAGTTCGCGACTAGATAGAACTGCCAAGGTTTGACCGTCGGAAACGAAATCGCCTTCGGTGGCCATGACCGCGATGATTCGGCCGCTCACTTGCGATGTGATGGCGGCAACGCGGTCTGCGTCAAATCTCAATTCCGCGGGAAGCGAGAGCACTTGTCTTAACGGAGCCTGTGTCGCACTCGCGGTTACAATGCCGGCTTCGGCCGCCGCCTGAGGGCTCAAATCAACTACGTTGGGTCGTTCGGGGCCGCTGTGCTCATCCTCGACTGCGACGGGGTGATCCGGGTTTTGGCTCCCACCACTGCCACATGCGGCCAGAACCGTCGCGGCAATGATGACCGTGAGTTGATGAAGTTTGCTTGTCATCGAGGATCTCCATCAAAGGGGGCCGCACCAATCAGCGCTCGTAGGCGCAGCTCAGCGCTCAGTAGCGCAAATTCAGCATCAACCACGTCTAGCTGGGCGCTTAACAACGCCGCTCTCGCGTTCAAAGTCGTTGTCAGATCGAAGCGGCCGATCTGATAGCCTCGCGCGGCTGCTTCATAAGCCTGCTGCGCGGCGGGCACCGTATCGGATTGAAGAATTTGCAATCGGCGTTGGGCTGAGCGTTGGGCCGCCACCGCGGCGCGCTGCTCGGCCAACAATCGTTGTTCGGCCGCGGCTCGATTGAGTGCGGCAGCATCGCCTCGGATCACCGCCGCTCGTGTGGTACCCCGCCCGCGATCAAAGATTGGAAGCGGCACGCTAACACTAGCGACAAATGCTTCATCGCCAGTCTCCTCAAAGCGTCGCACGCCTGCCGAGACGTTCACATCAGGTATGATCGCACTTCGGGCGAAATCACTTTCGGCCTGTCGGACCCGTACTGCAGCATCCGCCGCGCTTAATGCGGGGTGGGCCATCGCATGCTCGGCCTCCGATGCTGTATCATCAAGGCTTAGCCCGATAGGTTCTGAGAACGTTGGCTGAGCGCTGCCCCATAAGAGAGCAAGTTCGTAGGCTCGCCGATCTACTCCCGCCTGTGCCGCCTCGACGGAGGCGTGCAATGCGCTTGCATCTGCCTGCGCTCGGGAAAGTTCCGGCGACGCTCCAGCGCCTGCCTCGACGCGTCGGGCGGCAATTCGCACCAATTCATCGGCCAGAGCCGAGTTTTCTTGTGCTAGTCCTCGCAACTGAATAGCCGCCAGCAACTCGGCAAATAGGGTTGCAGCCTCAAGCTGGGATTCCCGCAAAATGACCTCGCATTGAGCGCTACCAAGGGCCTCTCGGGCACGCGCGGCACGCTCTTCAAGAACTCTCTTTCCGCCAAGACGGAAAGTCTGCTCAATTGCGACGGTTGATTCTGTTCGATCAAACCCGGAAAGCCGGTTGCTTCCCGCGAAATTCTCTACTTCGAAGGTCAGGGTCGGATTGTTCCATCTGCCGGCCTGATCCGCTTCAGCGCCGAGGGCACGAGCCTCTAGGCCCGCCGCTCTAATAGCCGGTGAAGCAAGGCGAATTTCCGATATTACAGCGGCTAACGTCAGAGGTTCCCCCGGAGAAATCTGACTCGAAACGCCCGTCGGTCTTCCGCACGATGAAGCTAGCGCGCCGCCGGTCCAGGCACACAGGGCTAGCGCCGCAGCCGCACCTCGTAGAATGAATGACATGTTGTGAACTCCCTCAGCGGATCCGTCTTAAGCACGCCCGCGACAGCGGGCTGATATACGTTGTGGGATCAGGCTCGAGGTGGTCGAAAGAGAGCGCCCTTCGGCGGAGATTGTAAATTTTCAGCCTGCCATGGACCAACTGGTCGCGTCTCACTTGATCCGAAGCCTGCCTCGAGTGCCACTTGGCGCATTTGAAAAACGTGACAGGGGCCGCAATTCTTCGCTGCCGCTTCTCGACCGCGGTGACCCTCGTCCCTGGAGTTCGCGTCCGCATCTCGTTGGATGCTCATGTAAGCGGTCGTCGAAGCATCGACACAAACGCCCGCATCCGCGCTTGGCGAAACGAGCATCGCGCAGACCACCAGCACTCCGGTCGCTAGTTTAGTCACCAAGCCGCAAAGCGAAGGCAATTTAACCGATACAACGATGATATTGCCCCCTCGACAGGCAGATGTTCTAGCCGGCACGCCATCAGAAAGCCCATTCAGGCCGAATTTTGGTACTTATAACTTCTACAGCGGCTATAGAAGCAACCCCCTCTTGGAAGTTTTTGTCGGACCCAGCTCGAACGACGACCAACAGCTGGCACGCGCCTCCCATCAAAGCGACTGATCAATCCGATCTGCCTTAGCTTGCCAATGCTGTTCGCCGTCGGAGAAATGAGATTAAAATCGCGTGAACCGGCTGACTTTCTATAGTCGCAGCGCACGCATTTAGTGCGGCACATCGTCAATTGAGATTAGAAATCCGCCCGGGTGACAGTTTTTGATCCGACGCCGGCTCGACACGACAGATCGAGAATGCGATTAGGGTTTTTTCGCGACAATTACCGATATCGCGCCGGTCAGTGTAGGCAGAACATTGCTTGGCTCTTGGATCAAAAATCCAGCGTCCTTGATAAGCTTCGGCAAGACCCCGTCAGCATTGGGCTGTGTATCGGACACTCCATCAATACGCTGAACCGTATGTCGAAAAAGGAAGCGCATAATGGGGGTGGCTTGCAGCCCATAATCGGCGATCACCAAGTGCCCGCCATCCACCAAGGCTTCATAGGCCAGACCTAATATACGCCGTTTTTCCGCGAGAGGCGTCTGGTGCAAGACCAGCGTGGACAACACGACATTAAAGGGCCCATTGCGGTCCAAAAACTCCCTGTCAAAAAACCCGTTGTGCAATCGTACTTTCAGCCCAACAGCATTCGCTTTTCGCTTCGCGCGCAGGAGCACCTCTGGATCAGGGTCTAAACCGTATATTGTTACAGAACGCTCTGCGTCGCGAGCGAGAGCAATCGCCAACGACCCCGTACCGCAACCGACATCGAGGACTCTGCCGACTAGATGTGGCGAGACGGCAGATACGACCCGTGAGCGCCAAACACGTTCACGCGTCAAAAGCGCAATCACACTGTCGTAGATTGGAGTTAACTTCGAGCTTCCGAGAGCCGGGGTGAAATCTTGATGATCCGACCCGTGTGTCTTTTTGGTAGTCGTGTGCATAGTGGATACTACCGGTGTTGAGTGACACTTTGGCGCCCCTAGCAATTTTGATCTTCCGTGCCTACTGAGCCCTGGAAACAAATTCCCATACCTTCCAACTCGCGCAGAATACTCGTCGAAAGCCTCGCCAAACCTGCGACGCATATGGGGCTCTTCAACCCAAGTGATGAAGAGATGAATAACAACTACAAAGGAAAAGGCCGCGAGCGCCGCTAGGCCCGACCCGGCGACGATCGTGCTCCCGAAGAACATGGCCGCATAGCCAACGTATTGGGGGTTGCGCGTACGCTCGTATATGCCGTGTTGGATCAGGGTATCTTCGAGTAGGCCGTAGACGCGCTCCTGAGAACCATAGGCGAGGCGCCCAAGAACGATCACATAAGCGCCACCAAGAAAAACTGCACTACCAACCGCGAGTGAGATGACGTTCGGCTCGAACAAGCTACCACGGTCGAGCCAGGCGAGAACGACCGTGGCGAGAAAATGCCCGTGCATGATGAGGCCTGAAAAAACAGCTGTCGACAGCGACCACTTTCCTCGACGCTGGAAGTCAGCGCGCGCCGCCAGCATGAACGGAACGGCTAGCACGGCATTGAGGATTACATAGCCAGTGACGATCGCGAGTTCGGATGACATTTAGGCGTCTCCTGTCTCCGCACCAGCTTGTTTATGATTTCGCAGCTCCGCCAATGCTTGGTTGCAAATCGACCAAGCAGAGCGCGTAAAGAGCCCAGCCAAGACGAAGGCTACGATTAGATCGGGCCAGGCCGAACCGGTAATAGCAACAAGTCCCCCCGCGGTCATGACGCCAACATTGCCGATGGCGTCGTTGCGTGAGCATAGCCAAACCGAGCGCACATTCGCGTCGCCGTCTCGCCATTTAAGGAGGATGAAAACACTTGCTAGGTTAGCGAGGAGGGCAGCAAAACCGACAATCCCCATGGTTTCTGCGACAGGCGGCTCGCCGGACAGGGCGCGCATCAACGTCATGCCCAGTACCGAGGTCGCAATCACAATCAAAAGCCCGCCCTTAAAGAGAGCGGCCCGGGCGCGTACGGCAAGGGTCGATCCGATCACGAAGAGGCTGATGGCATATGTTAAGGTGTCGCCGGCAAAGTCGAGCGCATCTGCTTTCAGCGCCTGGGAGCCCGAGGCGAACCCAGCGGTAATCTCGACGAAGAACATTACCAGGTTAATGAGAATGACGGCCCACAGGGCGCGACGGTATGCTACCGATGCACCGTCGAATTTCTGGCCGTTTGGGCAACAACTCATTGTCTTGACTCCTACCGTTGAGTTGGAGTCTACTTCCTACAGTGACTGTAGAATCAAGAAGAATATGGCGCAAGATTTCAGTATAGGCAAAGCGGCTACAAAGTCGGGCGTCAAGGTTACGACGATCCGCTATTACGAGAGCGTCGGCCTGATGCCGGAGCCGCGTCGCGTTGGAAGTGGTCGACGCGTTTATGATCAAGCGTCTGTAGATTTGCTAGGGTTTATCCGACATGCTCGCGATCTTGGTTTTACTGTTGAAGCCATACGCGATTTGATCGATCTGCAAGAAAATCCGGGAACCAATTGCGCGAAGGCAGACGAACTGGCGCGCCACCATCTACTTGAAACGCAAAAGCGCATTGAACAGCTGCGCATTCTGGAGCGTGAACTTAAGCGCATGATAGATCAATGTGCTGGCGGAAAGGTCGGCAATTGCGAGATCGTCACCAGCTTGTTCGATCATACCAAATGTCTCTCGGATCATAAACGCGATCGACCGAGTCGAAGCTGAGCAGTGGTGGCTAGCCACCACCTAAGTCTGAGACAAAGACTGCTTTCTCCAGCTGAGAAATAGCAGCGCCACGCCCAAAAATATGAAGACGTCGGCCAAATTGAATGTGGGCCACCGCAACGCTTGCCACCCAAAATCCAAGTAGTCGGTTACTGCTCCATCGCCAAGCCGATCGATTGCATTGGCCAATCCACCTGATGCCATCAAAACGCCAGCTATTTTTACAAGTTTCGATCTGTGCGGGGCGGTCCAGATCAAGACAGCTACAACAAGAATGACGGCCAAACTCGATAGAAGATAAGGGGAGAGCCAATGCGCGCTTTCCAATGCACCAAAGCTGACGCCCCGATTGTGGCCTAGCGTCAAGTTGAATCCAGGAAATACGGACACCGAACCCCGCCACACCTCCAAGCGCGCTTCAAGCGAGGACTTGACGATCAAGTCAAGGGAAACGAGAAGAAAAACCACGGCTAAGTGCATAATATTTAGCCGCCTCAACCCTAGCTTGATGCGCCCGTAAAGACCTGTAGTCACGTTTCGCTCCTTCGAATTGCGATGTTGTGTCGATGCGTGCTCACGCGGTTTCTCCGTTTTTGCTAGAATCGGAACATCCGTGCCGCGCAGAAGTTCGGTCCACGACCAATAGGCCGCTGACCGCCGACAGAAGCGACCCGACGACGACTGCGAGATTGACCGTTAAGACTGCGCCAGGCTGATCGAACGCGAGGCCGGCCACGAACAAACTCATGGTAAATCCCACGCCCGAAAGCAGAGCCGCACCGTAGAGTTGTCCCCAACTAACGCCGATGGGTTTATCGCCGATCCTGAGGAGGACTGCCAATCCGACCCCCAACATGACGCCGACCTGTTTTCCAATGAACAGGCCAAGGATGATGCCTAAGCCGAGCGGACCAAAGAATGTGCTGAATTCAACGCCGCGGAGGTCGATGCCAGCATTAAAAAACGCGAATACTGGTACAATGAGCAAGGCGACCCAGGGGCTTAGATCATGCTCGATTTTATGGAGGAATTCTCTTCCGGCGACGCGCATCGGGACACACCAAGCGATAATCACACCGGCGAGCGTGGAGTGAACCCCCGATTCCAACACGGAGACCCAAACAAACACTCCCACGAGGATGTAGGCAGTGAGGCTAGCAACGCGTAGTCGATTGAGGGCGAGAAGTCCCAACGTACCCAGCCCCGCCATCAACAGCGATGGCAAGCTTAAGCCTTCTGAATACGAAAACGCGATGATCACTAGCGTGCCAAAATCGTCAAAAATGGCGAGGGCGGTGAGGAACACTTTTAGCGCTATGGGCACTCGCGATCCCAACATCGCTAGCAATGCGAGGGCTAGAACGATATCGGTCGCAACCGGCACGGCCCAACCACGAATATGCTCCTCACTGGCACTGTTGAACGCAAGAAAGATTGCTGCGGGCACAATCATCCCGCCAAAGGCAGCGAGAGCAGGTAGAGCAATCTGTTTTGGCGAGGAAAGCTGGCCTTCGAACACCTCTCGCTTGATCTCCAGCCCGATCAAGAAAAAGAACACGACCATCAGGCCTTCGTTGATCCACAAAATCAGCGGCTTAGCGAGCTCAAACGACCCGATAGAAATTGAGGCCGGCGCGTGATGTATAGCCTCGTAACTGTCGGCGAACGGCGAGTTCACCCAGATGAAAGCGACGAGCATTGATGCCAAGAGCACCACGCCTGCGATCGCCGGCGATCGCAGGACACGCTCAAGCGGATCTTGATGCGACATTGAGCTGTCTGGGGTAGACGCGGTCACTGAACACCCTCGCTTTCAACTGAACCTCGGTTTTGCGCTCCGCAGCGAGACCGATAATCGGAGAAAGTCGAGGTCGAGCGTTCAAGAACGAACCGGGCACGTACAGGCGTGGCGTCGCGCACCGCAATTGTAAAGCTCGTGGCACGCTCCAATTCGGAAAAAGCTCGAGAGACGATTCTGGTGTCTTCGATTGAGAGTGTGCGCGGTGAGGTGCGTCGCGCAATTGTGATCCAACGCCTCTCGCCTTGGGCATCAAAGAACACTTCGAAGCTCGAGTGGAAGGGCGAAAAGATGGTTACATCTTGAAAGGAAAAAGATTGTGCCCCGTCCGAACATCGAAATTCGAGCCTCGGGCCCGGCCGATCTTCCCCTACGGACTGGAGTTGCAATACCACCGCCGATGGCGATTGGGGATCGGTGCTAATTCGCCAGCTTGATGCGTTGTAGGACGCTCTGCCAAAAAAAGCGTACGGCTGCACCCAATGCCGCCGCCACCATCGCATTCCTTCATCTTGGTGGGCGTACTGGGTATCCGCTAGGCGTACATCCTGAATATCATCGTCAATTTGCGATGTACTTGCGCAGGCTGTCAGCCCTAATGCCAAGCTGATTGGCAACGCTAATTGTTTCATCACTGCAATCTCCTCGTTGAGGGTCGACACATGAATTGCCGCGCAAACAGCCCCGAGCGTCTGTGCAAGGGGGGGGGCAGTACGCCCGAGGCTGCCGGCGGATCTGGTGGTTGCGAGAACAAAGGGTTGCCCCACCAGATCCTCACCTGTCTTCGGTTAGGTCGACAGGCGTTCTTGAGCGCGCTTTTGTGGATGTGGCGCGAACCATTTGTAGACAGCTGGCAGTACCAACAACGTCAGAACGGTCGAGGTGACCAGGCCGCCGATAACAACGGCGGCGAGCGGTCGTTGAACCTCCGAGCCAATCCCCGATGCAAACAACAACGGCATCAGACCAAGTCCGGTGGTTGTCGCCGTCATCAAGACAGGTTGAGCACGGCGTACCGCAGCCTCGACACTGAAGGCATCAACATCCAGCCGCTCTTTGGCAAACCGGTCTAGGAAAGACACCAAGACCATGCCGTTACCTAGAGCGATGCCAAATAGAGCAATGAAGCCAACCGATGCCGGGACCGATAGATTTTGCCCCGTCAGCCAGAGCGCCGCTATTCCTCCGACGAGGGCCAGCGGGATGTTGGCAATGATGAGCAGAGCGCTCTTTAAGCGACCAAAGCTGAACAGCAAAAGCAAAAACACGACACCAAGCGTGACTGGAATCACGATCGCAAAACGCGCATTTGCTTGTTGCTGAAGCTCGAACTGGCCGCCCCATTCAACAAAATACCCTGGAGGCAATTCAATGTTTCCAGCAACGGCATTTTGGCCTTCCGCTACAAACGATCCGATATCGCGTTCACGGACATTGGTCTGGATCGTGATGTACCGTTGGCCATTTTCACGCGTGACCTGGCGCGGCCCTTCGATCCGTTCAACACTCGCAACTTGGCTCAAGGGAATTATCTCATCACCTGGGCCGTTGAGAACGATCCGGCTTATGCGCTCGGCATTCAAACGGTCTTGCTCACGATAACGAACGATAATGTCGAACCGCCGAACCCCTTCGAAGACCTGCCCCGCTTGCGCACCACCGATAGCAGTGCGGACCACAGACAATACATCTTCAACGTTCAAGCCATACCGACTGATCGCTTCTCGGTTCACGGTGATCCGGAGTTGCGGCGCGCCTGTTACCTGATCGGTTTGAACATCGGCCGATCCTGAAATGTCACGAATGACGCCTGCAATTTGCGCTGCGTAGTCCTCGAGGACAGCCATGTCCTCTCCGAACAGCTTAATCGCCAAATCAGCTTTCGTTCCGGTCAACAACTCGTCGGTTGCAGCAGCAATGGGCTGCGTGAAGTTAAACCGGGCCCCTGGGAACGCTTCGAAGCTCTCACTCATCATCGCGAGAAGCGCTTCTTGCGTCCTTGCGGTTTGCCACTCATCTCGCGGTGCGAGAGCGACGAAAGCCTCCGCACTGTTGACAGGATCAGCGTGCGCACCAACTTCCCCGCGGCCGATACGCGTAACGATGCGCTCGACCTCAGGAAAGTTAGACAGCAGTTGTTGTTCAAAGCGCGTTACCGTCTCCCGAGCTTCCGGCAGTGAAATCGACGGAGCCATTGTCAATCGAACGAGCAAATCGCCTTCATTCATTCGTGGCGTAAACTCAGAACCCAAACGCGGGAAAATCGCGCCGCCAACCATGAGCATTGCGGCCGCAAGTACGAGCGCGGCCCACCGTTTATGAACGAAAAAACGCACAAGTGGCGCAAACCGCCGTTCGTAGAAGTCAGGCTCATCAGAATCTGACGACTTTTTGCCGATCTTCAGCCCAAGCATTGACGCCGCCGGTGCAAGGAGCACAGCGAAAACCAACGACCCGGCCATTGCGAAAACAACCGAAAACGCCAGAGGTCGGAACGTCTTACCCTCTACCCCCTCAAGGGTCAGGATCGGGACGAACACGATCACCACAATCAGGATTGCGAATATAAGCGGTTGCAACACTTCCGCGCACGCACGCGCTATGAGCGTGCGCTTGTCATCGCTCTCGCTTGACGCATTCAGGATGCGGTTTGCGTTTTCCACGATCACCACCGCGCCATCCACCATCATTCCGATGGCGATCGCGATGCCACCTAGGGACATGAGGTTTGCAGACACGCCGAAGAACTGCATCGCCAGTAACGCAAAGCCCACCGAAAATGGGATGGAGGCGACCACGATTAAGCTTGGACGCCAGCCTCTAAGGAAGAGAAACAAGATCACTGCGACGAGCAGCGCGCCCTGCCACAAGGCCGTGGTCATGGTACGAACCGCAGCCCCCACCAACTCCGACTGATCATAGTAGGGAACAGCGGTCACGCCAGGCGGAAGGGACTCATTGATCCGTTCCATCCGATCGTGAACGCGCGCGATCACTTCATTCGTGTTTGCGCCGAGCAATTTCAGCACGAGGCCGGCGACGACTTCGCCTTCACCGTCCATCGTGGCCATGCCTTGTCGCGGGGCGCCTCCGATTTCGATGTTCGCGATATCGCGAACACGAACCGGCACGCCGTCCTCGACCTTAACGATAATGTCGGAAAGGTCGTGAATTCCTTGGGCCAAGCCAACCGCACGGACTGTGTATTGTTCGCTGTTCTCAATGAGAAACTGAGCGCCAGCATTCGCGTTATTGGCTTCAACCGCCGCGACAATGTCTTCGATCGCTAGTTGGTATCGAAGCAGGGCGTCCGGGCGAACATTGATCTGATATTGCTGCTCAAATCCACCAAGTGACAGGATTTCTGTCACGCCTCCGACGGTTTGAAGATCAAATTTGACCTGCCAATCTTGCAACGTCCTCAGTTGAACACCGTCGAGGTTTTCGTCTGAGGTTTGCAGGAAGTAGAAGAGAATTTGGCCGAGCCCGGTGGTGATGGGCCCCATTCCGGGGTCACCAAATCCTTCGGGAATTTCTTCTCTGGCTTGTTGTAACCGCTCACCAACGAGTTGCCTCGCCCAATAGATATCAACGCCATCTTCAAAGTAGATGTTGACGACCGACAAACCGAAGTTTGAGGTCGACCGCACCTCGCGGAGCCGAGGCAGTCCATTCATGGACGTTTCTACGGGAAATGTGACGTATCGCTCGACTTCCTCCGGAGCGAGCCCTTCGGTTTCTGTGAACACCTGTACAAGCGTCGGTGTCACGTCCGGAAACGCGTCCACGGGCATGGTTCGAAAGGTGACAATTCCGCCGATCAAGACGAATGCGAATGCAAGAGCCGCAAGAAGGCGCCCTCCGGCAATGCGATGTAGCAAGCCCGTCAAACCGGCGGCCTGTTGTGAGGAGTTAGTGCGCGTGTCCATCGTCGAACTCCCCTTTTTGCAATTCTGCTTTCAACGAGAACGTCTCGGTAGTCGCGATCATCTCGCCCAGGCTGACGCCGGACAGGATCTCTGCGAAGCGATCCGATCTTCGCCCCAATCGAACTTCACGAACCTCAAAACCATCCACGCTGCGCACGAAAACAACCGTTTCGCCATCCACTGTCTGGAGCGCTGTAACTGGAACGCGCACTGTCGGTTGGGCATCAGAAGCCGCCGCAAACACCGTCACAAACATCCCGGGCCGCAACCGGTCTCCTGGATTTTCAATGACGATCCGAGCACGACCGGTTCGCGTGCGCTCCCCGATTTGAGGGCTCACAAAGTCGATGGTTGACTCGATGGCTTGACCACCATCGCCAGGGTCAATTGAGACTGGTGCACCTGAGCGAAGGCGTCCAAGATCAGCACCGTAGATCGCGGCATCAACCCATACAGAGTCGGTATCCGCGATGATGAAGGCAGGAGGCTGAGCACCTTCTTCCAACACCTCTCCAAGCACGGCGTGGCGCTCGATAATCGTGCCGGAGATCGGAGCCGCCAGCTCGTATCGGGTTAACGATACATCTGACGATGCCACCATGCGCGGTAGTGACGCGACGTCGACGCCCAAAGCATCAAGTTGTTGGCCGGCACTGCGAACCTCGATTCGAGCCTCCTCAAGCGCCCGTCGGGCGTCGAGGAAGTCCTGTTCCGCAGAGATCTGGCGTTCCCATAAACGCTCTTCACGCTCGAAAGAGCTTTCGGCGAGGTCCAATCTAGCTCGCGCCGAAAGGTAAGACGCTTTGGCGTCAGCGAGTGGGCGGCTGTTTAAAACTGCCAGCACGTCTCCCGCCTCAACGCGGTCACCCTCAGCCACCGCGACACTACGCACGATGCCAGAGACGCGCGGCGATACGTGCGCGAGGTGATATTGGTCGAACCCGACTTCCGCGGGCAATTCAAGAATGCCATCAACGGCACCACTTGAGACCGCAGACACGACAATTCCTAGGTCAGATATTTGGCTGTCATTGAGGTGAACTTCAGCGCTCTCGCTGTGCTCATCTTCTTCTCCATGACCGTCTTCGTCGCCGTGATCGCCATCGCCATGGTCATCTTCGCCCTCGGAGTGTGCGCGACTTGCGTCCTCCCCATCGTCGTTATCATCTACGTGTTCGTCATCTCCATGGTCATCTTCGCCATGGCCCTCCGCCTCAGTATGGTCGTCATGATCGTCATGCCCAGTTTGTGCTTCCGTCGCGCCATCGACGCTGCGACGTTCGGCAGATCGAGATCCGTCGGTTTGACCCTCGGGAGAACATGCCGCTAGGGCCAGAATGCTGGCCGTAATCAGCAGGAGATTGATTTTGTTTTTGGTCATTGTACTGCCTCCTCTAAGTTGGTTTCGACCAGTCGATTGAGTTGCGGTGCGCCTGCCAGGGCATCAAGCTCGATCGCGGCACGCGCCAGATCGGCGCGTGCAGAAATCAGATCAACCCGGACGTCGAAGTACGACCGCTGGATATCCAAGAAATTGAGGACATCCATTGCGCCTTCGCGATACGCCTCTTGAGCTGCGCTAAGCGCGTTTTCGGAGGCCGGAAGAATATTGTCGTTGAGTTGGATGTAGGTCGACTGAGCACGCGCAAAACGACCGGCAGCGGCGGCGTATTGAGAGATTAATGACCGCCTCATCACCTCTTCATTGAGCCGTGCCGCATTTTCGCGCGATGCCGCAGCAGCAACGCCACCCTGATTGCGATTTAGAACCGGAATAGGGACCTCAAGGGTTGCGACAAATGCTGTCTCGTCGGTGCCTCCAAAGCGCCGAACGCCGGCACCTACGGTAACATCCGGAATTGCAGCGGCACGCTCTCGACGAATTTCTTGGCCGCGCGCACGCGTCACAGCTCTAAGCTGGAGAAGCTCAGGATTGCTAGAAATCCACCTCTCGGGTTGCGCATCGGCGAAGGCGTCTAGGTCAAAGTTCTGAAGCGGAGGCGCAAGCTCTCCACTTACCGGCAGCCCAGACCAAATCGCAACGAGTTCATTGTTGGCTGCTGATTGGGCGCTCGCAGCATCGTTGGCAGCAATTGTTGCCAGTCCAACGAGCATTTCTGCTCGGTTCCGTTCGATCGGAGAAGCCCGGCCGGCCTCGACACGCGAACGGATCGCATCAGCGGAGTCATTGGCAATTTCCAGCAACTCCATACGCAAGGACAGAGTTTCTGACGCCGCTTGTGCAGCGACATAGGCCTGCGCAGTGCTCGCTAAGAGACGGTTTCGTTGAAGTGCAAAATCCGCGCTTGCAGCACTCGCCCAAGCGTTTGCGGCATCGCGAGCGCGCCCACGGTCACCGCCGATCGGTATCGTTTGGTTGATCGATAAGGTCGTATCCGCATCGCCGATACCTCCGCGATCAGATCCGAATTCCTCTACTTCTGCTCCAAGAGTGGGGTTATCCCACAGCCCGGCCTGAAGTGCGTCGGCTTCGGCGGCGCGTATTTCTGCACGCGCCGCTCCAGTGATTGGGTTATTCTCCAGCGCGAGATTTAGCGCACCAGATAGGTTGAGCGGGTCAGCGGAGGTCGTTTGGGCTCCAGCTGCGCCGATGGAGACTCCGGCAAGCACTATCGCTGCCACAGCGTTCCGTCCTAGCCAATTTGGCCAGGCGACAATATTTGATTTCATTTAATGTAATTTCCGATTGTTAGCTTCAGTTAGACGATTTGGTCAGACTGAAACCTCAATCGGCGGCTGGAACGGCGGCTCAAGAGCTCGCGACGACATGCGGTCGCCCGTGAAATGGTATTTATGGTCAGTGGCGACTGCCACAACACCAATCACAAGCAGGCGTCCATCAACCATGTGGTGACACACACCGCATCCATGGATAGCATGTTTGCCGTGTTCGCTTTCGGGCGTCTCAAGAGGCCCTTCGGTTAAGACAGACTCAGAATGATGGTCGTGCTCAGGCAATGCATTAGCCACTCCTTCGCCACCAAAAGCGAGGAGCACCAGAAGCACCAACAGCAGTTTCACCGTCTGAGACATGCCGATGACCATATCGAAAAGCCCTAGCAAATAAAGCTTTTTCTCAGCGACCCGCGCGCCAGTGCAATTAGATATCGTTTCAAAACGCTCGAAAACCAACAACTCGCTGCGGACAAGTAGGTGTAGATCTACAATAGATTCCGTTTTGACAGTTCATTTTTGCTCTGTTTAACGCGAATACTGCGCAATACAAGCACGTCTAGGCGACCAAGCCGGGCCTACGTTTTGGCCCGGCGCCTGCAGGCGCAGCGCAGCCAAACCCAAGCCAATGCGTCGTTCCAACACTGACGGGGCGCCCCGTTGCCGCTTCCAGAGACCTTCATTCAGGACTGATAAAGCGCACCAGACCCTCCAGGTGCTGCCAGCAGTCAAGAATGGCCCTCGACCGAGCCGGGCCTTAAGGTGCCGCGGCGTACCAACCCATCTCTTTCAGTCCTTGCGGCGCTCGGCTCGAAACGGCTCAATCAGCTGAGAAACGTACGCTGTCGGGTAGTTCTCGTCATCTTCAATGCCGAGATCCACCGACGCAAACCTTCGCTTTGGATCAAACGACGCTGTGCCCAAAATCCAATCCCAAACCATAGTGAAAAGTCCAAAATTGACATCTCCGTCCCGGGCTGAATTTAGGTGGTGAAACCGATGGGCCGGCGCCAATGCGAGAATGTACTTAAACGGACCAATACGGATATCTGCGTTCGAATGCTGAAGCACCAACTGCAGAGCGATCGCAACGATGAGTAACCACGCGATTGGTTGAGGCATTCCAATTAAAATGAGCGGGGCGAACCCACAAATCCCCTCAATAATTTGGTGGATGGGATGTTTCATAAGCCCATTAAAGCCATACATCCGCTTGACGCTATGGTGCACCGCATGAAAGCGCCACAACCAGCGGATCCGGTGGCTCGCCAGATGGGCGAGCGTTATTCCGCAATCGACTATTCCTATCGCGAGCAAAAGTTGCGCCCAAACCGGCCAAGCGTCCGGCCAAACATCGAGGTGCGGCATCGCCCCGGCAAGAAAGGGCAGTGCCAATACCGAGGTAAAATTTGCGCTTTCATTGACTATAAAATGGATAGTGTCACGAATTCTGTCGTTTTGGCTCAAGTTCCAATCTGGATTGTACGGCACGATCTCTTCCGCGGTGAACGAAAGGACGATAGCGCCGAGGATAAGCGCGGCGAGCCACACGTGATTTGCCCCGCTCTCAACTATGGCAACTGCCGCTGCGTTTCCTCCCAGCAAAATCCCGGGAACAAGTCCGATCCGAAAGACCCATCTTATTGCTGCCTTGGTCATCACATTGCTCTTTCTGCTTTGGAACAGAAGAGCAAATCAGACGCCCTGGAGCTTGAACGTTTCGCTGGTCGTTGATGGCGCGCGCGACTGCGTGATTTTCATATCAAGAAACGAGGCCAGACCCACCGTAATAGGGCCTGCCGAGTGGCAGACTGAGCCAGAGTTTCGGTGATCTCGCGGTTCAAGTTTATCAGTTTGAGATCAGCCCATTTTGTGGCTTAATGCGACGACTCGGCGCTCTTTGGAGTGAAGATGTCCATCAACTACGCAAGATTACCACATGCGACGGCCGAGACGATCGTCCAGGAGATAGCGATGGAGTTGATCGCTTCACCCGGCGCTCGATTTCTCGACGATTTTGTTCTGGCGGCCGGCCACGCAATGAACGCCGATATGGTTTTAATCAGCCGCATCGTATCTGCGGATGACCCAGTACAGGCCTACGCGCTCTACGACCGTTCTGAACGGGCAACGCATTATGAATATCCTCTTCAAAAAACACCTTGCGAGCAGGTCTTTCGAAATCACGCTCCGTATTTGGTCACGGAAGAACTCCAAAGCCGCTTCCCGGCGGACCGAGACTTGGCAACATTCGATCTTCATTCGTATGTTGGGATGCCGCTATTTCGTGGCAGTCAATGCATCGGCTTAATTGCGGCGATGTGGGCGACACCTATTGAGCGCCCAGAACGCTTTTTGTACGCTTTCCAGGTCGGGGAATCCAAGCTGGTCTGGGGGATGAACCAACTGGAAGGCCTGCGTACAGAGACCGATAGCCTGAATCAGCAATTGGACGCTCAGCGCGCGTTCGTAGAAATCGCGGAGAGCCGATTTGGTTTAGGGACTTTTGTGTATGATCGATTCAAACACACGCTTACTTTGAATGACAACGCGGCGAAATTACTTGGACTGCCGCCGGCTCAGGTCAGAATTGATGAAGCGCAATTTGCGGCGACTGTCAGCGAATTGGATCGCTCGGCAGTTTCGTCAGAACTCGAGCGACACAACCAAGACCAGTCAGAGAACATCGTGCACTTCCAAACCGTGCTCGGCCAGCGGCTCTCACTACAAATTGCCTCACAATCTGGTTGCTCAGATCGCATCTTTGGCTGCCTATGGCTGGCCTAAACACTCGCTAGAAAGGGCCGGGCACTCGACGGAACCTGCCCAGTGCACCGACTGATCGGAGCGATAGCCCGGCCCGATCAGCTCCCACTTTTATAATTAGGTCTCTATTCATTTTGTGTGCTTCCAAGCTTCGGTCGAAGAGAGAGCTACGCCTACTGAAACGAAATCTACGGATCAAGAAAAGACACTCTTCACTCTCTTTTATGACGCTCAGAACAACGCGCTAATCGAGATCCCGAACATCCGGCGCATCGTTCTGGCCAGATGCGCTGAGTCGGAAAACCCCGCCGCATGCGCGGCATGTGTGTGATTTTCCCCGCTCATGACCAAAAGCACCGCTTGCTTAAGGCGTGTCCAAAGGACCCACTGACGAAACGGCAAACCCATTTCGAGTTGAAACAAATGGGAAAAATGCGATCGAGACAATCCTAGGCGCGCCGCCGCGTCTCGCGCTGAAAACCCGGCCGGTAATTCCCCGTTTGGACACGCGATAATGGCAGCGAACCGATCTGGCAAACTAGCCAGCGGCCCACTCTCTAACTGCGCGATGATATTCTCGACCGTGACGACCTGTATGGTTTTGACCGTCCGGATCTTGTTGCCTTCAAAAAGCTTTGGCTCGACGAAGAGAAGATCGCTGACCTCTGAGCTTGCTTGAACAACATGCTGAACCCCACTTGGAATCGCCCTGACATTGCGGGCAATCGACCAGAGTTCTTCATCGACCGCCAGGATCTTTGCACTCGGCGAAAAGACCAACTGGACCGCGTAGTGCGCATGCCTTTCGCTATCACCAATTGGCCCCTGGTAATGCGCCCAACCCGGCTCAACACGCAGCTTGCCGTACCAGTTTTCCTTTTTGGACGCAGACATGGCGCTATAATTTCTTGAGCAATTTGGTGGGACTTAATCGTTTGGTTGGTTGTTGGAACTAATTTTGAGGGGAGCGTCGTTTTGTCGCGTAATCACAAGATACGATGGGAGGAGGGGCGACATTCCAGCGATGTCCACAATCGGTCAAGCCTATGTAGGTCGAGACAATAGGCTCACACCCATACGGTTCGTACTGGCTACGGCGGTATTGGTTGAGCACGCCATCATTGTGACCCAAGGCCCACTGCCGCCGCCGCCGCTGGCAGTGAATGGATGGTCGCTTAGCTACATCGCAGTCAATGCGTTCTTTATTTTGAGCGGCTTTTTGATCGCGGACAGCTTGGAACGCCGCGCAGATGTATTTACCTATGCCGCCTCTCGCGCACTTCGCATCATGCCAGCATTGGTTTTCCTGTCCCTTGCGGCTGTCTTTATCTTCGGGCCCTATTTTACCGAAATGACGATGGCTGAGTACTGGTCGAGCGGTCAAACATGGCTGTTTCCCGTTCAGGTGCTCGGGTTCTTAGACACTTCGCAAGGCCCTGCTGGAATTTTTACCGACCTGCCGTGGGCTGGAGAATTCTCAGCCACGTTGTGGACACTGCGATATGAAATGATCGCATATGTTGCCGCTGCGGTTATTTTCTTTTCGCCTCTTCCTTGGAACAAATACACTCACCTCGTCCTGTTCGCGGTGACGGCCGGCACATATCTAGCCCTTAGCCTTTTGTGGAACGACGCCCCGGCCTTAATCATGAGTTCTGCGCGGCTTTCAGCGGCCTTCACCTTGGGTATGGTAGTGCACGGTTGGCGACACACTATTCCCGTGATGCCATGGCCGGCAGTTGCCGCACTGCCACTCTGGTTGATGGCAGGCGAAGCCCCTTGGGCTGAACCTCTTTTGAACATTGCGCTATCAGCGCTAATTTTCTGGTTCGCGTTCGCCAAACTCGGCAGCGTACCGACCTGGTCAAAAATTCCTGATTGGTCATATGGGATTTATATTTGGCACTATCCGATCATGCAGGCCGTTTTGTATTTTAAATCGGACGCTCACCCTCTTCTCATCGGAGCGATCGCCTTGCCGACCTCGTTCTTAATCGCAGCTTTTTCATGGACGTTCGTCGAAAAGCCGAGCCTTCGTTTGAAGGTCAAGACCGGACAGGGGCTTCGCTCGGTTCTTGGTCGCACTAATAAACAGATAGTGCGGGCCGATCCGTAGCGCTCTATCACAGCGCTTCTGGCGAATGAGGGTAGCGGCTGTTCTGAACGTAATAGGTTTGGGTCAACCCTCGCGTTGGATGGAGTGGTTGGCGGAGGAGGATAAAATGATCGACCGTCGCAGACTTCTACTTCAATCACTTGGCGTATTGGGCCTTACTTCAATCGCCGCGCCCGCCGTCTTCGCCGACAACGAAGTCCTTGTTTACAAGTCACCGACTTGCGGCTGTTGCAATGCGTGGATTGATCACTTGGAAGCAGCCGGTTTTTCAGTTCGCGCACGCAATATGGCGGACGTCACCTCGATCAAGACGCGCTATAATGTGCCCCAAGAAATGTGGTCCTGCCACACCGCAATTGTTGAAGACTATGTCATTGAGGGTCACGTTCCTGCTCAGGACATCCGCCGGCTTCTCGAGCAGCGCCCCCCAGTAGATGGTTTAGCGGTTCCGGGCATGCCGGCCGGTTCGCCTGGCATGGAAGTTCAAGGGTATCGGGAAGCCTATAACGTTTGGGCTTTCGGCAACGATCAACTCGAAGCCTTCGCGCGGTATAGCTAGCTGTGGTTAGGATCAGATGGTCCGGGCCGTCAGGGGCCACATCATGAGACGGGCTACCTTCATCGACAAGCACGTCGGTGCACGGCTACGACTTCGCCGCAGCATTCTAGAAATGAGCCAGTCTGAGTTAGGTGACCAGCTAGGTGTCAGTTTCCAGCAGATCCAAAAATATGAACGCGGGACCAATCGCCTGGGCGCAAGCCGACTTTTTAGCGCCGCCACGGTGCTACAAGTGGAGGTCGGCTATTTTTTCGAGGGCCTGAACGAAACCGCAATCGGCTCACCTGCCGACAGCATCAACGAGACCGTATACGAATTCATCGCTAGTGCGGATGGTCTGGAACTGGCTAAAGCGTTTTCATCCATATCGAGGCGCGGTGTTCGGCGCCGCCTGATTGAGTTGATAAGAACTTTAGCGTGAGGATGATAGATCAGCACACCATCAGCACGCGCTCACGTCCAAAAATCCGAGGTTTCTGAAAGCCGCTCAGAGCGACCGCCTTCAACCTTGGCGTTGCAGCAATTGAGTATGGAGAGCACGAAAATGAAATTACAGGCTTCTATGAACCGCGACTCCGCAAAACCATCAACGAACCGCGGACGCGCCTGGGTGGCCAGCGCGCTTTCCGCGTTATTGTTCAGCGCACCAGCGTTCGGACACAAGACGTTTTTGGCCGCCGAGCGGCACCTCTGGGAGACGGGCGACACAGTCGAGGTCGGACTAACAAGCGCATTAGAATTTCCCAACGTCGAGTATGGGCCTGCGCTCGACCGTGTTTCGTTCACGTCCGTGGTAGTGGCCAACACGCAGGTCCAAAACCTCTCGTTCGCAGAAGGTGAGAGGGCTCTGTCCGTGTCGTTTCAAGCCGAAAAAAGCGGCTTTTCGGTTGTTGCCATGAGCACTCATCCGCGCGCTGGCGAAATCAGCCCAGAAGGCGCAGCAGCCTATTTTGATGAGATCGAGGCTCCAGCAGACATCCGACAAGCCTTCGAAGATCTGCCAGGATCGCCGCCCTTGAATAGGAGCTACTCCAAGCACACGAAGGTGTTTTTATGCGTCGACACCTGCGAGGCGGGTCAGGAAGCCGCCCAAACGCCGTTCGGACAGGCATTGGAATTCATCGGCGTTGCCAATGAGGAGAGGTCTTTCGCTCTGTACCGTTATGGCCAAGCCGTCGAGAACCAACGGGTAACGATCTACTCGGATACAGGAGAGCAAACTTTCGCGGTAACGAACGAGGAAGGAGTCGTTCGAGTAGACCCATCAATTGCGGGCGTAGTGTTGTTGTCAGCCGTTTGGATTTCTGCCCCTAGCGAGCCGTCAGGTGTTTATCATAGTGATCAAGCTACGCTGACTTTTCATCTAGAAGAGGCAGTTTGAGCCATATCGATCTATCCTCAATGTCTTTGACTTCTCTGTTATGTAACGAGAGGGTAAGCCAATCGATGAAGCGATCCGGGAAGGCGCCCTGACGCGATTGAGGCTGGTCCTAATGACCGCGCTTGTCACGAGTCTTGGCTTCGTCCCGATAGCGTTCAATGTGGGCGCCAGCGCGAAGGCCCAGCGAGCGCTGGCGACCGTCGTGTTAGCGGAATCGTCTCTTCGACCGTGCTGACTTTGATCGTGCTGCCAGATCTGTTGTGCATTGTGCGCGGCAGATCGAACGAGGTGGCCACGCTTTCCCCTGAGATAGCAGACTAATCGTCGCAACATCCTCGCAGCCTCGTGCTGCGAGGGCGTTCCTCATTCCTGGAGATAACCTTGAGACTATCGGTTTTATCTGGCCGAACCGCTCAAATTGGATTGGCGTGGATCGCTGCAATCCTGTTTAGTTTTGTTTTGGGCGGAGACGCATTCGCTCACGGCGTCACTGAGGGCGACAAAGGCTATATTCAAGAAATTACGGGATTAAACCCGATCCCGTTTTTGTATCTCGGCGCCAAGCATATGGTCACGGGATATGACCACCTACTGTTTCTTTTTGGGGTGATTTTCTTTCTTTATCGCCTCAAGCATGTGGGAATCTACGTCAGCTTGTTCGCCATCGGTCATTCCACGACCATGCTGGCTGGCGTCTTCTTCAACATCGCAATCAACGCGTATCTGATCGACGCGATCATCGGTCTGTCAGTCGTCTACAAGGCGCTCGACAATATGGGCGCTTTCCAGCGCTGGTTCGATGTTCAGCCGTCTACCAAGGCCGCAACACTTATCTTCGGTCTGTTCCACGGGTTCGGACTATCCACAAAGCTGTTGGACTACGAGATCGCCTCAGATGGCCTTCTCGGAAATCTCATCGCCTTCAATATTGGCGTAGAGATCGGCCAATTGTTGGCGCTCTCGGCCATCCTCATCGTGATGAGCTTTTGGCGGCGCACAGCGTCCTTCGCCAACCACGCTTTCCTCGCAAACACCGTGCTGATGAGCGCCGGCTTCGTGCTGATTGGATATCAGCTCACCGGCTTCTTCGTCGCCTAACCATTTCTGGAGCTTAGAATGTTCAATTCATCTATGCCGAAACCCGAAGACCTGCCGACCTCAGCACAACTTTTTAAATCTACAGTGATCGCGATGGGCGCCGCTGTAGTACTGCTCGTTGTTGCAATATTGCCCGCCGAATATGGGATCGATCCCACGGGAGTAGGGCGTCTTCTCGGCTTGACTGAGATGGGCGAGATCAAGACCCAGCTCGCTGAGGAAGCGGAGGCCGACCGCGTTCGGGATGCTCAAAATCAAGGTGAAGCGCAAAGGGCGGCGTCCACGATTGCGACGGCACCTGCGACCGTCGCTACGCAACTCGAAGAGAGTTCTGATCCAGACGTTTTTGAATCGGACGCGGTTAGCGCTGCGGATCAGGTGACATCAGAACCGGAATGGCAAGACAGTATCTCGATCACCTTGCAACCGGGGGAGGCGACAGAAGTCAAATTGACCATGCGGCGTGGTGATGTGGTCACCTACGAGTGGTCCGTCGATCAAGCCGGGCTCAATTCGGACCTGCACGGCGACAATCCTCAAAATAACTTCATCAGCTACCGCCAAGGTCGAAACGAGGCCGGGGACGCCTCCGAGTTTGAGGCGGCGTTCGACGGTGCCCATGGCTGGTTCTGGCGCAACCGGGCGGACGTCGCTGTGACTGTCACACTCCTTACTCGGGGGTCATACTCCGACATTAATCGCTTGTTTTAATTGTGCCAGAGCGGCCGCCAAGCAATTGACGATTGCGCTCGCCGGTGGCTCTTTGGCTCGGAAGAAGAATCCGTTGCCGCCACCCAACCTGCCTTGGTTCGATCATCCTGACAGCGGACCAATCAGGTTTGTTCGCCCTGTCTCAATTGGAGCAACGCCGCTATACGGCGTAGAATCCCGACAGTCGATCGACCTTGTTGAGCGCCTTTTGCGGCCAGCGAGAGAGCGCCCCCAAAGGCGCCCTGGACATTTGACCGGCAATCCGGCGCAGCACGCGCTGCGACACATTCTGAATGGATTGCGTGCCCAGGCTGCCAGCTACAAGGCCAACCTGATATGTACCGAGATCCTTCTTGAATCCGTAATCACCGGGGCCGAGCTCAATACCCTCACAGCCCAGCGCAGGCGCATGTCGGGCGCTTTCCAGAAGCAGGAGCAGGCCCGGGCTAAACTGCGCGTAGTCCGGATTGTAGGCCGGGAACCAGTAATGGCTCAGCTTTTCGGTGGTCATGCCAACATGCACAGCAGCGATTTGGCCATTGATGTAGAGCGTGGAGCAGACACCCGTGAACAGGTCACTTTGTTGCCGTAATACGGCTTCGAGCAGATTGCGTATCCAGCAGACGGTAAACGCATCAAACACGCCAGAGCGCCGGTATTGCTCGCTTTTCCAGCGCAAGAGGGTTTGAAGCGCTGTATCTCCGAAATCTGCAATCACGAAGGAAAAGCCGCCCTAAAGCGCTTCGAGCCTCCGGCGGCGAGCCCGTAGATTCCGCATGGCCTTGGGTGCGAGCTGTTGCCGGGATGCTTCCCACGACGCATAGCCCTGGGATAGATCCATGACCCAGGATCCTTCGACGTCCCGCGCGCCCGATCTGAAGCCGGCCTGCGACGCCAGTGCACCGTGATACTGGAACACGGGGATGTCGGCGCGGCGAAGAAGGTCTTTGGGATCGAGTTGAAAACCAGGCGCGGCGATGACACCGTGCACATCACCCAACGGGCCCGCCAGAGGTCGCGCAAATCCCAACCGGCCGGTTTGCAATGGCAAGAACGCGACAGGCTGTCCGCGCCGACTGGCCACTAAAACCCGTGTGTCCGACCGGGCTTTTTCGCAACATTGCGCGAACTCGAGGGCGAAATATGGGCTGCCGAGAGCCGGGTCAGCCTGCACGAATATCCGCCAGGCGTCCTGTTCGGACGCTGAAAGCTCGCTCGGGCGCTTCAGGCTGATATCGATCGCAGGCATTTGCACCAGCTCCAAGTGCCGCATCGATACAGGATTGAAGTTAATTCAAGCGTTCGACGCGTTCATACGTGAGAGATGCAAACGCCAAGCCAAAATCCCGCACGAAGAGAGTTCCGTGCGACGTACTCGGATTGTGTTTGAGGGCGGGTGTATGGAGTCCGGATTCAAATTGCCTTCGCCATCCAGAAAGTACCGCGAATAGCGAAGGTGAGGGGGGCCCTCCGTCTTGCGCCACGGCTTCGTATTCAACCACGCGGGCTCAGAGCTTGCCCGTCCGAGCCCGCCTTTGAATTCGAGTTACTGGGCGCGTGCTTCGGCCGCGATAATCTCGAAACCGGATTCGCCATTCACGACCGTGATCGTCAGTGCCGCACCGGTCTGAAACAGGCTGAAATCTACGTTCTCATTCACAGCGAACCGCATCGTCATGGCCCCCATACCCAGCTCGGTGAGCGCATCGTGGCGGACAACCGCAGTCCGGTTGGCGGCATCAACCGCTCGCACATCTGCAGCAACCGTCGAACTGGTTTGAGCATCAGCGTGATGATGATCGCCATGCTGCCCGTGATGGTCGGTAACAGATAGGGCAAGTGCGGCCGCGGCTATAAAACTAAGCATGTGACAATCCTGAGGGTTTGAGTTTACGCTTTCGCCATAGGTAACGGATCTGCAAACGCGGGCCAACTCAGAGCGTGCCGTGTTTATCGTCCAAAAACAAATCAACGCGTGCAACAGCGAGCACATTCTACCTATGGGTCTGCCGCGATTTGAAGCTCTAGTTCAAAGAACAATATCGGGACCGCGTTGGAAGAGAGGCGGGCCAAGGTCGCGTGAATTGGACAGGATTGCGGCATTGGCATATATTGCCAACTCCAAGTGTGGGGTATCCGATGGTGACGCGAAACGTAGTTCTGACACAGACGCAGTCCAAACTGGTCGATCGACTGATTGAGTCGGGTCGGTTCCAGAATGCCTCGGAGGCGCTGCGGGCAGGGCTTCGGCTTCTCGAACGCGAAGAAACCGAGCTCGATGAATTGCGGGTGCGACTACGCAGCGGCATTGAACAGGCGCGATCCGGCACATTGGCGGAGGGGAGCGGAGAGGCCGCCATTCGGCGAGCGTTTTCAGCGGCCCGGACGGGCACGTAATGGCCAAACCCTGGCGCTTGACGCGGCAGGCCAGAGTTTCGCTCATCGACATCGCCAGCTGGACGCTAGAGACATTTGGCCGGCGACAAGCTTCCGCCTATGAAGAAGACCTGATCGCACGCTGCAACGACATTGCCGCGGGCACGGCCGTGTCGCGGGGGTGCCGCCTACTGGTCGACCCCGATCTGCCTGAGGATTTGCGTTTCACGCGCTGCGGCCAGCATTTCATCGTGTTCATCGAGGATACGGACTGCGTCATCATCGTGGATGTTCTGCACGCCCGATCCGATCTGCCCGGAAAAATGGCGGCGCTCACTGGTGCCGACCTAAGCCGCGAGCATTGAGGGTGGCGCATCAGTGAGTTTCGGAAATTGCATCCGGTCGCAGACGGGACATTCCTAGATTGCGGCAAGGAGAGCAATGGTGCGCAAAGCGCGTACATCGCAATGTGCCCGCTTTGTTCTTTGAAATGGCCAAATGTGCTGCTTCGGTTCGGTTGGGCCATAGAGGTTCTACAATGGGACAAACCTGCGATCCGTAATCTCGTTGGACCTGTCGGAGCCATCGGACGACTTGAAACGGGTGCTGTGCCCGCTTATGATTTCAAAGCGGGTACGGTGCCCGCTTTGGAGTCTGAGTTGTCACCATACCGGTTCAGGAGCCTGACAATCATGATTCCGGCAGGCCAAGTTCAGAATTTGACTGCGCTAACCGCCAATCAGTTGAGGGAATGGTCGCATCGTCGCGACCTCATTCCTCCCGACGTCGCGGCGGGGGGGCCTGGTCGGCCCGCGCTCTATAGCTGGCAGACGGTCTTGCTATTGCGGATTGCCGTAGTTCTGCGGGAGCGGTTCAGAATCGAATTGCAGGCCCACAAAGGCTTGCTTCACGCGCTGCGCGGTCTTTTCTCCGGTGTGCCGTTTCCGATGCTTCGCGGTTGTGTGCTCGCGCTTCGCGCTATGGAGCATGGCGAACTCCTGTCTGAGGGCCTGGTCCGTGTCGGCGTTGACGATCCGGACACGTTGTTCCTCCGCCTTGACCCGCATCTAGACGTTTTAGAGGCCGAATTCGCCCCACAAGATCAGAGCGAGCAGCTTCCGCTGTTTCGCGCGGTGCGGGTCCGATGAACGTGCTCGCCTCAATTGAACATGGGCTGCGCGACCTGGGCTATGAAGCTGGGGCGATGCATCGCGCCTACAGCTTCGCCGATGTTCTCGATCCCAGTGCGGAAACGCGGACGGTCGCACTCGCCGCCTTCACCCAAACCCCCGAATCCTTCCGCTCTGCGGCCTTCGGGGTCATCGAGAACGAGCTGGACACCCCGGCGGCCATCATGGCTAATCGTGCGCTCGGCGCACCAGTCTTTTTCTCCATCGACGGTGAGGAAATTGGCGTGTGGGCAGTCGGCGCACGCGCGGCGCCCCGGCTCATCGAGCGCGTGCCGGTCGATGAGCTGCCTGATCTTTTCACACGCTATCACGACAGCTGGACCCCGCAGGCGATGCACAGAGCAAAGGCGGTGAGGCTTCAGCGTGGTCCGGTTCAGTTCGATTTTGTCGATCTAGGCTTGCTGCCGGCCATCGAGCGGGAAGTACAGCACAAACTCCACCAGACCATGGCGGAGGTGCTCAAATTGCTCCTGCCGCGTGACGCCGGCCGCGACGGTGAAAAATCCGCGTTCCGGCTAACCTTCCGCTTGCTCGCCGCCAAGATCTTGATTGATCGTGAGCATCCCGCGGCTTCCCAGTGGGAGCAGGAGGATGTCAGCGCCGTTCTCGACGGGATTCAGGGCTACTATGGTCTCAGGCCCCTCGGGAACGATATCGCCGCGATTGCCGCCGATGACATCGGCGCAGCCTGGGCGAGACTGCGAAAGGCGATTTCCCTGCGCAACATCTCGTCGGACAGCCTCGCATTTGTCTACGAAAACACGTTGGTAACGGCGGACACCCGCAAGCTGTTCGGCACACACAGCACGCCGCGTCCTGTGGCGGAATACATGCTCAACCAGATCGACCTCTCCCGCTACGACCCCGAGACGGTGCGGATCGCCGAGCCGTTCGCCGGCGCCGGAATTTTCCTGGTCGCCGCCCTTCGCGAGCTGCGCGATCTCTTGCCGGCCAATTGGTCCGCCGAACGGCGCCACCAGTTTCTGGTCGATCGTCTGGTCGGGGCGGAGCTAGATGTGTTCGCCTGCGAGGTGGCGACACTGTCGTTGATCCTGGCAGATTATCCCAATGCTAATGGCTGGCATGTTCGCTCTGCAGATCTCTTCGAGAAAGGCACGCTCGACACACTCCTTAAGGGCGCAACCGTCATTCTTTGCAATCCTCCGTTTGAGGATTTCACGAAGGTTGAACGGCGTGATTATTCGGACGCCTTCGCCACATCACCGTCTAAGGCCATGGTCGCGCTCAATGCTGCCATCGACGCCGAACCCGATGCCCTCGGATTTGTGCTACCGCGTGGCGTTCTCCAGCAGGCCAAATACCGCAAGCTTCGTGGACGCCTCGCAGCCGCCTATCGTCGGGTCGACCTCGTCTCGCTTCCTGACCGCATCTTCGAGAAGGCGACTTTTCCCTGTGCGCTCATGATCGCGACCGAACGTCGGGCTGAGGAGGACATCTCCAAGCCTGTACGGTTGAGCGCGAAGACCGTGACCGATGCGGGTCGTACGCACTTCCTCACGGATGGGGCGGTAACGTCCGCACGCAGAGCCGTTCGGCCGGCGCTCAAAGGTGACCTCTGGATCGGTGAATTGGACGCTCTTTGGTCTTATCTTGAAGATGCCCCCCGGCTTGGCAACTATGCCGACATCTCCCGCGGTCTCCAGTGGCGCTCACAACGCGCTGGCGTGTTCAACGAACCCGGGCCGTTGCGGGAACGCGGAATTTACAAGCCGGCTGACAGCCTTGCTTCGTTCCACCTGATGAACCCGGTCTGGCTCGGTACGGATCCTGCTCTCAGCCATAGGCTTGGCCCGCTAGAAAAGCCATGGGAAGAACCGAAGGTCCTGATCAACAATCAGCGCTCGTCCCGCGGTCCGTGGCGGCTTGCGGCGGCAGCCGATGATAGCGGGCTTTGGGCATCCCAACAGTTCACAGGGATTTGGCCCACCGCCGACTATGACATCCATGCGCTCGCGGCAGTCCTGAACGGACCGCTCGCCAATGCGTTTGTCACAGAACATTCGACCGACCACGATTTCACCAACGTTATGCTCGCAAGCATGCCGTTGCCGCCCAAGCTCGACACCGCAGCACTCGGGGAAGCCGTCCGTGAGTATCAGTCCGTACTCGAGCAAAAACTGCAGACACTGCTGCCTTCCGATGATGGCGATGAGCGGCTTAATCGTTTGCTCGTGTGGATCGATGCTCTCGTTCTCGATGGTTACGATCTACCGCCGCGCCTCGAACGGCAGCTGTTCGCCTATTTCGAGGGGCGCGAACGACCGACGCTGCATGATTTCAACGGCTGGTTGCCTAAGGACATGAAGGGTTTTGTTCCTCTTCACGAGTGGCTGACCAGGGACCACAACGCCAATCTCGGGGCATGGGTGCTCGATGTGTTCAAGCCCGTTTCCGATGAGGAGAATGACGCGCTTTCCAGGTTTCTTGGCTGATGGAGCAGATTCTTCTCGACACCAATTTCGTGTCCGTTTTGTTCGATCGGAGGCGCCCTAACTTCAGCGCCGTCCAAACGCGCGCTCAAGCCTTTGCTCGAACGGATCTTGTCTATCTATCGGTGGTGGTGCTGGCAGAACTTCGCTACGGGATGGAGGCGGCACAGCGTGTCGGGCAGGATGTCTCCCATATACGTAGAACGCTCACCCAAGCGGCAACCTATCCCCTCGCGGAAATCGGGCGCCATACCGCCGAAGCGTACGGCGACGTCAAGGCCCGGTTGGCAGATCACTATCTCGACATGTCACGTCGGGCACCAAGGTGGTTGGAGAACTGGCAGGACCGGGCCACCGGGCAGATGCTCCAGGTCGATGAGAACGATTTGTGGATCGTCGCTCAAGCGGTCGAACGCGACTACCTGCTGGTGACGAGTGATCAGCGCCTCGCCGATCGCTTTAGCGCCGCAATCGCTGAGCTTCGGTTGTCAATTGTTTGAGGTCACTGGCCCCACTTGCGGACCCGTTGGTTGGTCATGCGTGGCCACCAATAGTTCCGAAAAGTTATCTGCGGATACGCCGCCCTGGCCGAATGGCATCAACTCGCCGCCTGACGGAGGGGCGTTTGCGGGATTTCGAGATACGTTCGCTTTAGTCTGACGACACCCTCGGCGACGCTCGGAGCGGATCTGGGCGTGCGGCTGGCGACTTCCTCAAAGGCCTACAAGCCCGTCCAGTCAACGACTAGCTCAATCGCTAGTCGGACCGACACGGCCGCGATAACGCGCATGATGAGCATTGGACGCAATCGCCGCGGCACACCTACTCGTCTCTAGAGCTGCTGAGCGTAGGCGAGGTCGTCGTGTTCAAAGGCCGTCGTCATTCGAGCTATCTCAGCCGCTGGCGCTTGCCGACGTTGGGCGAACTCACGCCACCGGCTCACCACAGTCGCACAATCCCGAATAATTTGATCACCTTCATCGGGACGAAGATAGAACTCGGCGACTTGCTGAAGGAGGCGAAGAGACGCGGTGCCGTCGTCGTAATCGATGAGCGTTTTCAGGACGCGTGGGCCGTCGGGCACAGGGTTTAGGTCGTAGCACGGGCTGAGTTTCCAGCCCTGGCGGCCTGTCCAAAGAAATCCATGATTGCGCAAATGGTCATCGGTATTGCTGATGAGAATTGTGAAGACGATCCGACGAAAAAGCTCGATGCGATCCTGCGCGGGCTGGGCGCCGCGATCGGTGATGATGTCGACGATCTCCAGGTAACTGCCATCCCGGTCACCATCATCATGTTCTGTCATCGCCATAGCGCTGATGAACGGGATGCGCTGGTCGTCATCCCGATCAAACCGCTTCGTGATGAAAGTCGGGCCGTGGGCTGATGGCAAAAGGTCGTGCTCGGCTGTGGTAATGCCACAGGCTCGCGCCATATCCAGCGCAATCGCTTCCCATCGCGATATCGAGTATTGATCCGTTTCTTTCGGGAATTTCGCGATCGAGAGGCGCCCATGCTGATCAAAGATCGATGCCTTCGGGCGAGCGCCGCCCAGAGACGAGCCGGGCGCGAAAATCAGCAGTAGATCATCATCGGTCTCTTCGCCGTTTAGGATGCGCTGAGACGCTTCAAGTAGATCGCCAAGCGCAACCGTTGTTGGCACGCCGCGTGCTTGCGGCGAGAGGAATTCTTCTTGCCCTTCGAGCTTGAACCGTAGCGCGCCTAGCCGGGTAAAATCCGAGACGCCGAGCAGATAGTCCGTTTCGTGCAAGGTTCGAACAGGTCGGCCTTCGCGTTCAGCGGACCTCCGTTCGGCTCGACGCATGAGCTCACGGCCCCATGTGTCGGGAGCGCTGTCCCCTAGGGTCCCGAACATTTCCCTATTCGCAGGGGGAGTTATGATGCCGGCGGCCATTGGGATGGTGGGGTCGAACTGAAACGCCTCTGGCGATGTGAGCCACAGTTCGTCGTGTTCATAGGTGACCCGCTCTCGGCGGGCTCCTGCATGACGGCGTAGCGTTCCCACCCGGCGCTGTTGGCCAAACGCGTCCAGATAAACCTGAATATCAGTCACGTTGGCGCGCTCTCTTTGGAAGTTGTTCCGCAGCGAGGCGTTCTCCGAGTTCATCGTTGAACTCGCCAATGCCCTTGAGAATGCCCAGCGCCTGCATGACCAATAGGTAGGCACCGATGCGAACATTCGGATCACCTTTTTCGATCCGGTACAGCGTGCTTCGGGTAGATCCCGCGCGTTCAGCAACAAGTTCCATGGACAATTTGCGCAAGACGCGCGCTTTTTTTAATCCCGCGCCTAGCGTCCTAAGCTCCCGTTTGACGGCCGGTGTTATGTTCAGTGTTGGCGCAGGCATTTGTATCATCCGTAATGCATTATCGTATTTTATGTATCACAGATAATACAATTGAGAAAGTTAATAGAAGACGAGCCGGGCTGGACCCGGGTTGAGGCGACGAGCTCGAGACCGGTGTCATCCACCAAATCAGGGTCATTGAGGTTCAAGGCATCCAGAGTGTTTCGGGCGCGCTCATTCCAGCGCCTACTGTCCGCAGCTTCGTTGCGAATCGTGCAGACAGTACGCTCCATGTCCTGATGCGAATGCGCGAGATAGATCGCTTCGGTTTCCTGATTGGCCTGCGCGGCGCGCCATTCGGTGATCTGGAATCCGATTACGACGCCAAGGATGACGATGACGAATTCCAGCGCGACGGCGAACCAGTTCTATTCGCGGATGGCCCTGGTGATGCGGTTGAGGATCATGGAGTATCCGTCTCCTCGCGGGACAGGAGGGCGATCACACGCTCCAGGATGATGATGTCGCCCCGCATGTTCAGACGGGCGGAATTGAGAGCAGAGAAATTATAGCGCAGGGCAGGCAGAAGTTCGGGATCGTTGCGAAGGGCGTCCGCCGCGGCGGAGATATCGTCACTGGCAATATCAAGCTGACACTCGGCCAAAAAGCCGATGATATCGCCATCCGCATTACGATGGTCGCTACATCCCGCCCGGATCGCTTTTTGGATCTCGTGAGGGATGGTGCTTCTGACGCGAAAGCGCAAAGCCGAAGTACTCAGGGTATCCGCTGCCCGTCCCGTGCTATCTGCGCCGAAATATTGGGAGAGCCCGTCCAGAACGGCGCGATCAGGCATGAGGCCTAGATCGCCGGCTCCTACAATCTCATCCCAGGTCGAACGCGTTTGCGGGATCAGCTGGTATTCTGTTGAGCGGTAGGCGCTCACGACCAGCTCGAGGCTGTCGGCATAGGGGTCAGCGAGGAGCTCGATCGTGCGCTCGGCGCTGGCGTTCACGGCATCATAGTAGCTGATAGTGGTCCGGCGGTTGTTTACATCGACTTCCAGATCGGCGGCCAGTCTGTGGGCGTATTGTTCGCCGCGCCGCAAATCGGCCTGGGCGGCACTCCAGTTGGACACCTGGAGACCGACGAACACGCCGACCACGACGATCATGAAGTCGAGGCCGACCGCGACCCAGTTCTGATCACGGACATGCTGCATAAGACGGCGCAGTATCATGGTGATGCCTCCATACTATCCTCTCCCGTCAGCACGTCGAGCACGGCTGTTGTCGAGCGCTCCAGATCGTCGAACTGCGTCAAGATATGGCTGAGGAAGAGAGTGCGACCAGCGAGCAGGCCGTCGAATTCCCGGTTGGCTGCCAGCACATCGAGATCATTGGGAAACCGGCTTTCGAGCGCGTATTCGCCAGAGATTTCATGATGTTCGGCGATGGCCGGGAAGGATGTGGAGCGTTGCAGGATCGGGATGGCGACCAGGTCGCGATTGCGCAGCGAAGCCGCTTCCAGACGGCTGACATAGGAGAGATCAGCTTCCCAGGCGACTAGCGCGTCGTGCAGCTCTGGCGGAGTGAGCCGGCGCATGGCCGTATCGCTCCTCAGCATGTCTTGGGTGGACATACCCCAGGCGAAGTTCGGGATGGAAAAGATATTGAGAGGCAGGATCTGGATCGCGTCATCATCCAGCGTTCGTTCAGCCAGGCCAAACTGGGTCCGTACACTGCGGACATATTCAAGCTGGGATGTGATCCGCGCGCGATAGCCGTCGATACGGAGCTCGTGCTCGCGGTATTCCAGCTCCAGCGCGTCGAGTTGGGCAGCAAAGCGCGAGCGTTCCTGCACCGCCTCCGACCAATAGCCGATCTGCACGGCAAGAAAGACACCGGCCACGACGATGGCGAAGTCAAGCCCGACAGCGAACCAGTTCTGTTCGCGGACATGCTGAATGAAGCGGCGGAGGATCATGGCTGAGCCACCACCCACAGATAGACCGCGCGACGCTCGAAAAGCTGATTCCGCCCCATGACTGAAGCCCCCAGATCTCCCCTATTGGTTGAATACCATGCTTTGCCAAAACGCCTAATTGAGGAAGCGGGATTCGAAATGTGCCCGTCCCAACGTGCGGTTACTTCGCGGGCTCCATCGGCGGCTGCAGCCCGACCGTCGCGCTATTGGCGCGCCGGGTCTCGGCCCATTCAGCCATGGCCGGCTGGGCCCAGAATTCATGATAACGCGGATGCCGGCGGGTGCGTTCGGGGAATTCGTAGCGGCCCGAGACTGATTGGCTTCAAGGGACACCTTTGCAATCCACTGAGAACAATTAAGCTGCCGTAGGCCGCGCGCGAAGCTGACGCCTTTGAGAAGCTATCGAAGAGCCCACGCCGGTTGCTACTGCACAGAAGGTCCTTGGCTTACCTTCAGGAGTTGGCCTGCCCCACCCAAGTGGCCCAGTTTTAAAGTTAGGGCCCGGCGGGTTATGTGCGGCGGTCATGCCGGCACGCCCTCAACGTAGGGCGGCAGACAAGTCGCTGGCAAGAGCGCTTCAGGAGCTGGTGGTCTGTAGCC
>NZ_JBSXNX010000008.1:0-41610 GCF_056857855.1 Maricaulis sp. B-26 | reverse complement strand
CCCGGCCCTGGCGAACCTCAACCTCCCGCAGATGCGCGATAATCTCCTCGGCCTTGTAAGTCTTGCGGCCCATTTCTGAACTCCTCAGTTGGAGCCAGGACCTAACTCAAAGACCGGGCCACTTTGCGGGGAGCAGTCCAGAGATCACGAAATATGGGACGGCGGCCTTGCTGCCGGAAGGGTATGAAACGGATATGGGCGGATACGAAAACATCCTGTCCGATGAGGAGATTCGAGGCGTCATCGCCTATATCAAATCGACCTGGCCCGACCATATCCGACAGCGCCATCGTCAGATGAATGAGGCAGCTCAACGTTAGTCAGCCTAGGCGTCGATTGAAGAGCCAGGTGCCGCAGGACAAGGTCACAATTGCGATCAAGATGAGCGGCCAGGTGTGAGCCCAGATATCCGACGGTGGGGCATCTTTTAAAAAAACCGCTTTACAGATAACGATGAAATGCGTGATCGGATTGGTCTGGGTCAGCCATTGCAGTCCTATTGGCATATTTGCCACGGGTGTCGCATATCCGGACAAGAGAACAGCCGGTATCATGTAGATGAACAATCCGATGACGGCTTGTTGCTGGGTTCTGACCAGAGACGAGATAAACAGGCCGATACCAATGATCGACAGCAAGAAGACGATCATTGATCCGAAAAGGGCAGGAAGGTCGCCCCGCATTGGCACTCCGAGCAGGAACACGCTGAAGATCAGCATGACGATTGAACTGCCCACCGCAATCATCAACGCAGGCAATGTCTTGCCGATCAGGATTTCCAACGGCGTAAGCGGCGAAACGAGCAATTGCTCGAAGGTTCCCAATTCTCGTTCCCTGGCGACGGACAGAGCTGACACCATGAACCCGACGATCGATGCGAGCACGGCGAATAAAGCGGGCGTGGCGGACCAGAGTGGGGTGGCGTTGGCATTAAACCAGGTTCGCGAAACGATGGTTGTCGGAGCGACAACGCCAGCGGCATCGATCAGTTCAAGATTGTAACCTGTGACAATTCGATAGAGATAGCCGGAGACAATTTGCGCGGCATTCGATCGGCGGCCATCCAGAAGCAATTGTACATTCGCAGTTTGTCGCCTCAGCACGCGTCGCGAAAAATCTTCCTGAAAATACACCCCCACAAGAACGTGTTGCGCGTCGATGGCCTCGCCCAAATCTTCTACCGTTTCATAGTAGATCACAGTCCGAAAACGCGGGCTCCCGACGATGCGGTCGACAACCTCCCGCGAAAAGCGCCCGCGGTCTTGATTGACCATGCCGATGGCGATGTTCGCAACATCCTGTGTGATGGCGAATACGTAGATCAGAAGCAAAAACGGTGGGGCGATGAGAACGATGAATCGGGTTTGCCGATCCCGCACGCTCGCCAGCAGTTCCTTTCTTATCAATGCAAGAAGACGGGTCAGCATATCTAGTCCAGTCGAGTGCGCGTTCTTAGAAGAGTAATCGTGAAAAACGTGGCTGCGATGGCTGCCAAGGCAGCAGCGTTGAAGAGCACGATTGACGGGACATCACCTGCCAGAAACACGCTTTGCAATGAGGCGACGAAGTATCGAGCGGGCACCGCATAACTGATCCACTGCAAAGCCATTGGCATGCTTTCCAGCTCAAACACAAAATTCGAAAAGTAAAACGCTGGCAGAAAGGAGGAGAGGATCGAGATCTGTGCGGCAACCAACTGATTGCGTGTCAATGTGGAGATCAACAAACCTTGGCCGAGGGATGTCAGCATATAAATGGCCGAAATCGCGATCAGGACGATGAGGGATCCGCGAAGTGGTACATCAAAGACGATGACAGCGAGAAGGCTCGATAGCCCCATCGAACCCATGCCCAGGAAGAAATACGGCGTGAGTTTTCCGATCAGCAGTTCGGCAACATTGATCGGCGTTGCGAGTAGAGCCTCCATCGTGCCGCGTTCCCATTCCCGCGCGATGACCAGCGCTGTCAGGAGGGACCCGATCAGCGTCAGGATTATCGCCATCGACCCGGGAACAAGATAGTTTCGGCTCGCCAATTCAGCATTGAACCAGACCCGGTGCTCGACCGATATAGGCAGACTTGCGATCGTGTCGCCGCGACTGATGCGCTCTTGCTCAATCCAATTGATCCACAGGAATTCGATGTATCCTTCCACCAGATTTGCGGTATTGGGGTCGGCACCATCTACGATCAACTGAAGAGGCGCGCTGTGGCGACGGTAAGCTTCTTCGGCGAAGTTCGCCGGGAGCACGACGATCGCATGTAAGTCGCCGGAAACGAGTTTGCGTTCCAGAAAGCGTCGATCATGGGTGGTTTCAACATCGAAGAAGGGGGAATTGTTTAGAGAGGCTGCGAAGCTCCCGGTTTCCGGTGTCGGCTGTTCGATGACAAGACCGACGTCGTAGTGACGAGGATCAAAGGATACGCCATAGCCGAACAGGAAGAGCAAAAGTGCGGGCAGAATGATCGCCACCACAAAATTGCTGGGATCTCGCAGTACCTGGCGCCCTTCCTTGCGGATGAGACCGGTAATGCGTCTTGCGCTGAAAGTCCGCCGCGTCGACTGGGTCATGATGCGGTGGCTTCAGGCAAGTTCGACGAGGTCGTCACCAGCTCTACGAAAGCCTCTTCAAGCGTCATTTCCGAATTGCCGGCGTGTAGCTTGAGCTCTGCCGGGCTTCCTTCAGCAATCATATGGCCCGCGAAGATCAACCCGACGCGGTCGCAGTATTCGGCTTCTTCCATAAAGTGAGTGGTGACCACAACGGTCGTTCCGTTATCAGACAGCGCATTGATGTGAGACCAAAACTCACGACGGGTGCGAGGATCTACTCCGGAGGTCGGCTCGTCCAGGAAAAGCACATCCGGTCGATGCATCAAGGCGCACGCCAGAGCGAGCCGTTGTTTGTGACCCAGCGGGATTATCCCGGCATTTTTTTCTTTGATCGATGTCAGATCGAAGGTTGCGACCATCTCATCGATAGCGTTCCGTCGAGACTGCCCTGTCAGGCCGTAGACACCGGCAAAGAATTCAAGGTTTTGGTGAACACTCAGATCGGCGTAGAGCGAAAACTTCTGGGCCATGTATCCCAGGCGCCCGCGAGCCTGGCTGGGTGATTGGCCCAAGTCATACCCTGCAATCGAGGCGTTACCTGAGGTTGGCTCCAGGAGTCCGCACAACATCTTAAACGTTGTGGACTTCCCGGCCCCATTGGGTCCAATCAATCCGTAAATTTCGCCCCGCTCTATTTCGAAGCTGATATCTTGTGCGGCCGCGAAGCTACCAAATTTCTTGGTCAGAGCGTTAGAGCGGATGACGACGCCGTTTTCTGGCCGGAGGATTTTCGAGAGCTTTCGAAACGGTGAGCGTGATTGCTTGGCACCACCCAGTCGATCCATGAAAGCGTCCTCGAACCGAGGCGGAGTGGGGGACAGGCTGACGTCGGGAAACTCCTCTGCGAGCGGGCGCGATGCGGCTGGGTCACTCAATACAAGTCGCAGGTTTTCACCCTCGATAACACCGTCCACGATTTCCGGGCGAACCAGCAAATCTTCCAGCACTCGGCGTCTACGGTGGTTCAGGCCCACCAAATGAAAGGTTCTGCCAACCAACAACTCGGTCATCACCGCTGGCGAGCCGTCGAAGATCGCATTGCCCTCGCTCAACACGATCACGCGATCACATAATTCAGCTTCGTCCAGGTAAGCGGTGCTCCACACCACGCCGATCCCATCATCAACAAGACCCTTGACCATGCGCCACAATTCCCGGCGAGAGATCGGATCAACGCCTACACTTGGCTCATCGAGCAAAAGGAGTTTGGGCTTCCTGACAAGAGAGCAGGCCAGGCCAAGTTTTTGCTTCATGCCGCCAGAAAGTGCGCCAGCCAAGCGGTCTGTGAATGGGGCCAGACCTGTGAATTCAAGGAGCGCATCGAAACGATCCTGCCGTCGCTCCGTGCCGAGCTCCCGCAGGTCTGCATACAGATTAAGATTTTCCAGGACGGTCAGGTCTTCGTAGAGGCCAAACCTTTGTGGCATGTAGGACAAATGGGTATGTAGTTGTGCGCCAGTATTTTGCGGATCCAAGCCGCAGACGCGCAGCTCGCCCCTTGTGTGCTTCAACAAACCGGCGAGTATGCGCAGCAGGGTTGTCTTGCCCGCGCCGTCCGGCCCAACCAGTCCCGTCACTCCCCCAACATGAACGTCAAAGGATAGATTGTTCAGCGCCGTTTCATTGCGGCTGCCGAAGCTCTTGGTGAGGTGAGCCACCGATATCAGCGGCTCAACCGTCATCAGCGGCCAAATCAACCTGGACTGTCACCGGCATACCTTGCCGGAGACCGTTGTCGGTTTCGGAAATTACAACCCGAACGCGGTAGACCAAGCTGGTCCTGAGTTCGCGCGTCTGTACGCTTCGAGGTGTGAATTCTGCTACCGGTGAGATGAATCCGATCTGGCCCGAATATCGTCCTCCGGAATCGGTCGTCACCGTCACATTCATCCCCGGGTGAATATGGCCAAGATCGGGCTCATCAACATAGGTCCGCACCCAGATCGGTTCGCTAAGTGAAAGTGTATATATGGGCTCGCCGGCGGAGATGACCGCGCCCGGCTCTCGAATGCGTGTGAGGACGATGCCTTGATTGGGCGCGGTCAGGCTTGCGTCTTCGAGCCTTCGCCGCGCCAGTTGGAGAGAATGCAAGAGGGCGTCACGATGCGCACGGGCCGCGCGCTTGTCCTCCTCCCGCGGCCCCTGTCTCAAAAGCGCAAGTGTTTGCTGTGCAGCTCTTAACCTAGCGGACGCTAAGTCGACCTGCATCTGCGCTTCATCATGCAGTTGATGAGACGCGATGTTACGCTCGGCCAAGGTCTCCTGTCGCTCCAACGTTGCCTCGGCGAAAACCAATGCTGCGCGACTTTGTTCGACTTGAGCTTCAGCCTGTCCAATTTCTTCCGGTCGACTCCCCGCTTCCAAAGCATCGAGAAGCGCTTGTTGCGCGCTAAGCTCGGCTTCCGCCAAGGCAACTGCGTCGACAAAATCTTCGCGCTCTAGGGCCGCGATTATATCCCCGCGATCAACGCGATCACCTTCATCAGCAGACACAGCTTCGAGCCGGCCTGCGACCCTGAAGCTCAGATCCACCTGGCGCACGTCAACATTGCCATAAAGTTCCAGGTAAGCTGGGTGATCCGGTTCAGGGCGATTAATCCACCAAAGCAGGATCAGTCCAGACAAACCCAAAATGAGGCCAAGCCCCCATCGCAGATTATGGAGCACGGCTTACCTCGCTTTCAGTCGTTGGTGCCAGGAGCCCGGAAAGTTCAAACGCGGTAAGGTCGCCGGCCAATTCTTCAGCCCTGGCGTCAGGAGCAACAAACACCGCGAAATAGAGCGCCCGTTCGATCATGCCCAACACAACCCAACCCATGAGATCGGCGTTGAGTGGTTTTGTCAGGCCAGCAGAGCTCGTGGCTCGCATGTAGTGTGACAGAGTTTCCGCAATGCTCTCAAAATGTTGATTGAGCCGCTCGCGATCTTCCGGAGGAAGTGCCGATTGAGCTTCTAACACCAGCCGCGTCAGCATGGGGTGCGAGCGGCAAAACAGGATCAGCGTTGACCATATGGCGTGAATTTGTGCGCGCATGTCGGCTGGCTGTTTCATCTGCGCGACGGGGTGCTGACCTAGTGTTTCGTCTAGGAGATGGGAGAAGAACCCGTCGATGAGCTCTAGATAGACAGCTTTCTTGTTGTCGAAATGAAGATAAAAACTGCCTTGAGCCACGCCAGCTTGGCCGACAATGTCGGACACACGCGCGCCTTGATACCCCTTGTCGTTGAAAACGATTTCGGCGGCGTCCAGCAACCGCCGCTTCATGTCCATATTTTTGGTTACGCCGGTCGACATCGGGCCTTGCACCTTCTTCAGTATCACTGACTGACATGTCAGTCAGTGATACTGAAGCGGCCTTTCAAATGCAAGGGCAACGGCGAGACCGCCTTTGGTTGTGACCGCGGCAATTTGGCGCGCCCGAAATCAGAGAAGCTGTGAGGGATACTTGGGTGAACAGCGTAATTGGTTCGAACGCCCCCACATAGGGGCACTTCGACTAGGGACAAAATGACTCGGAATTTCCCCAACTTTTTAGCGCTCGCAGCGATAATTCTCGCCCTGTCATTTGCGGGATCATCAGACGCGATGGCGCCGTTCGACGCACAAATTACCGGCGCATGTCATTCCGCTTCCAGCTCAACATGTTGCGGTGAAACCCTTGCATCGCACATCGGTGAGATTGGAAACTGCGAAACCTGCGACAACGCACGCTGCACGGTACACCACACATTCTCACCCGCCTCGATAAATCGAGCTGACGGACACGACGTCCGCCAGCTCGCCATTCAGATGAATGTGCAAGCGGTACATGATCGTTTTCGCGCGACCACGCATCCCGTTCCCAAACAGCCACCTCGCCAATGAGACCGAGCAGCCCGCGTTTGGGCAAGACGACCTCAAAGGACGATGACTGGAGATAGATTATGACTGGAATTATAGGAGCAGCGCTCGCGATTTCGCTGGTAGCGCTGTCACAAGACGCGGCAGAACAACCACCGCTAAGCTTGGCGGAAGCCGTCTTGACCGCTGAACAAGCTGACGATGCATCCGTACAAGTCTGGCAGGCTCGTGCGCAAGCGCTGGAGCATCGCGGCGAGTCCGAAAATGCCTTGCCGGACCCCATGGTCCGTGTCGGGCTGGCAAACGTTCCGCTGAGTGATTTCGATTTGAACCGCGAAGCTATGACGCAGGCCCAAATTGGCGTTCGGCAGATGTTTCCGCGTGGCGAGACCCGCGAATTAAATCGGCTACGCCGCCAGGCTCAGGCAACCGGCGCGCGAGAGGGCGGCGAGCTTGAACAGGCCCGCATCCGAGTGTCGGTGCGCGAGGCGTGGCTCGAGACCTATTATTGGCAGCAAGCCGACGCGCTAACACGTCAAAGCCAAATGTCGATCAGACAGCTTGGCGAAATCGCGACCGCTAGCTTTGCGACCGGCCGCCGAAACAGTCACGACGTAATTCGGATCGAGTTGGAAACCTCGATACTGGACACGCGCCTCATCCAGATCGAACGCCAGCAAGAATTGGCGCAGGCCAATTTGGAGCGCTTTGTCGCCTCTGACGTCGCTCGTCGGCCCCTTACACCGCAGCTGCCGATCCTGCCAGCAACGCCGCCGGACATTCAATCCGCACAATCAAGGCTCGTAAGCCACCCAATGGTACGCATGCTGGATGCTCAAGTTACTGCGCGGGGCCGTGAAGTTGACTTGGCACTTCAGCAATATCGACCGGGCTGGGCCGTTGAAGCCGGTTACGGATTGAGGGACTCGCGTTCCGATGCGGCGAGCGTCGCCGTAACGGTTGAGGTTCCGCTGTTCAGTCGCCGCCGACAAGACGAAGGTGTTGCCGCAGCACGCCAGGAAGAGGCAGCGGATCGACTCAATCGACAGGCGACCTTGCTGGATTTGAACCGGCAGTTGGAGCGGGAGTTTTCGCGCCACCTCCGGCTTAGCGAGGAGCGCGTGCTTTTCGAGGGTGACGTTCTTGAAAGAGCACGCGAAACGGCTCGAGCCGTTCTCATTGCCTACGAGAATGAGCAGGCTGATTTCGCTGAATTGGTTCGCGCTGAGCTCGCCCTTCTGGACGCAGAACTCGCTTTTGTTCGACTAAATATTGATGCGCTGCAGAGCCAGGCTCGCATCCTCTACCTTGTAGGAGATGTCCAATGACACTCAAATCCTATTTGCTTGGCGCCGCCTTGGTCAGCGCCGGCCTCACCATCGGCTTTTTCTCGGCAAACATCCTAGGCGGAGAGAATTCCGGCGGTAGTGACAGTGCCGAGCGTCGGGTTTTGTATTGGCAAGCTCCAATGGACCCGAGTTTTCGAAGCGACACTCCGGGTAAATCACCGATGGGTATGGATCTCATTCCTGTCTATGAGGGTGAGGAAGCCGATCCGGACGGCGCGATATTGATCTCGCCCGCAGTCGAGAACAATATCGGCGTTCGCACCGCGCAGGTCGCGCGCGCAGACTTTTTTCACGCCGTTTCATCAGTTGGGTATGTTCGACCCGATGAGGATCAGACCTCCGTGGTTGATGTGCGCGCTGAGGGTTGGATCGAGGATCTCCCTGTTGCCGCGGTGGGAGATGTCGTCAGTGCCGGCGATCTGCTTTTCCGCATGTACTCGCCGGAAATCGCAACAGCCCAGGCAGAATACATTCAGGCACGCCGGATTGGTCGGGACGTCCTGATCTCCGCGGCACGGTCCCGTTTGGTTGCTCTCGGTGTCACACGCGATCAGATCAACCGCATAGCCCGAACGGGCAATGCCGATGAACTCGTGGAAGTGCGGGCCAGCCAGGACGGCGTTGTGATCGCTCTTGAGGTGCGCGAGGGCTCATATGTGCGGCCGGGCGCACAGCTCATGACGATTTCCGACCTATCTTCGGTATGGATCCTCGTGGATGTTTTTGAAGATGACGCCCTCATGGTCTCGCCAGGTCAAGACGTCCACATCCGATCGACGGCGGATCCGAGCCGCACCTGGCACGGCGTGGTCGAATACGTCTACCCAACTGTCGATCCGCAAAGTCGAAGTGTGCCGGTGCGTATCCGCTCGGCGAACGAAGATGGCGCGCTACGCCCAGAAACCTACGTCAACGTAACCATCGACACAGAACCTCACGTGCAGGCTTTGACGATCCCGCGCGAAGCCGTCATCCGGTCCGGGCAATCAGATCGGGTCATTGTCGCTGAAGGTGAGGGGCGATATCGACCGGCGCGCATCGAAACGGGGATGGAATCTGATGGCCGCATTGAGATTCTCTCTGGCCTGCTCGAGGGCGAACGCATTGTCGTTTCCAGCCAGTTCCTGATCGATTCTGAAGCCAGCCTTCAAGGTGCTGCTTTGCGGATGAGCCCGCCGGGTGCAATCGATGAAGCCGAAGGCACTCAAGTCCAACAAGCGGAAGGACGAGGTGTCATCGTAAGCCTGATGGCCGGCCATGGTATGGTCGATCTCGAACACGAGCCGATCGATGCGCTCGGGTGGCCCGCAATGTCTATGTCATTTCTGACACTCGACGGCGTTGACCTGAGTGAATTCGCCGTTGGGCAAAGCGTCATGTTCGATCTGCAGCGCAATGAAGACGGCGAGTGGCGGATCTCTGCGATCATGGCGCAGGACATGGATATGCCCACGGCCACGGATGAGCCGGATCACGGCGATCACGCCGGTCATGGAGGGCACTAATCATGATTGCTTCCATCATTCGCTGGTCAATCGGCAACCGTCTGATTGTCCTTATCATGGCCGTCTTGTTGGCTGTATTTGGAGCCTTCTCGCTTAGCCGCACCCCGCTCGACGCCATTCCCGACCTCTCTGATGTTCAGGTCATCATCAAGACGACCTATCCTGGACAAGCCCCTCAGGTCGTCGAAGATCAAGTCACCTATCCGCTGACGACCGCCATGTTGGCGGTGCCGGGCGCCGTCACGGTCCGAGGCTATTCCTTTTTCAACGACAGCTACGTTTACATCATTTTCGAAGATGGGACGGACCTCTACTGGGCGCGATCACGGGTCCTGGAATACCTCTCCCAGGTTGCCCCGACCTTGCCAGAAGGAGCATCGCCAGCCCTGGGCCCAGACGCGACGGGTGTCGGGTGGATTTATCAGTATGCGCTCATAGACCGCACCGGTCAGCACGACCTCTCCGAGCTGCGATCCCTACAAGATTGGTTCCTCAAGTATGAGCTTCAAACCATTGAGGGCGTTTCCGAGGTCGCGACGATCGGCGGTATGGTGCGACAGTACCAAGTCGTAGCCGACCCGGACCGTCTACGCGCCTACAATATCCCGCTTTCTCATCTTCGTATGGCGATCCAGCGCGGCAATCAGGAGTCGGGCGGTCGCGTGATCGAAATGGCCGAAGCGGAATACATGGTCCGTGCATCCGGCTACATACAAGGCATAGAGGATCTGGAGGCTATCCCGGTAAGCGTGACTGAAAACGGCACGCCGATTTTGCTTTCGGATGTTGCTGACATCCAGATCGGGCCAGAGCTCAGGCGCGGCATTGGCGAGCTTAACGGTGAGGGCGAAGCCGTCGGCGGTGTCATCATCATGCGCTACGGCGAAAACGCGTTGGCAACGATCGAGCGCGTTGAAGAGCGCATACACGAGCTTGAAGAGTCACTTCCTGACGGTGTTGAGATTGTCACTACCTACAATCGTGCTGGGCTGATTGAGCGCGCCGTACACTCCCTTCAAGAAAAGCTCATTGAGGAGTTTCTTGTCGTTGCTCTGATCTGTGCGATCTTCCTTTTCCACCTGCGCTCGTCGCTTGTGATTGTCCTCAGCTTGCCGCTGGGCGTTCTTGCCGCCTTCATCATCATGAACGCGCAGGGGATCAATGCGAATATCATGTCTCTGGGCGGGATCGCGATTGCGATTGGCGCCATGGTCGACGCGGCCATCGTGATGATCGAGAACTTACATAAGCATATTGAGAAGGAAGAGATAACGCCGGAAAACCGATGGCGGATTGTCGCTGACGCGTCTGTGGAGGTGGGGCCCGCTCTCTTCTTCTCGCTCCTGATCATCACCTTCAGTTTCGTGCCCATTTTCGCCTTGGAAGCTCAAGAGGGCCGCTTGTTCCACCCCTTAGCGTTTACCAAAACCTATGCGATGGCAGCAGCCGCGGGTCTCTCAGTAACGCTTGTTCCAGTGCTAATGGGGTTCTTTATTCGCGGTAAAATTACGCCTGAACACAAAAACCCGATCAACCGCATTTTGATCGCAGCGTATCGCCCCTTCATCAGTGTTGTTTTGGCGCGCCCGTGGGTGATGGTCGGCCTGGCGGTTTTGGTAATGGCCAGTGCGGCGGTGCCGCTGTCGAGAATGGGCAGCGAGTTCATGCCTGATCTGGACGAAGGCGATCTGCTTTACATGCCAAGCGCCTATCCAGCCGTTTCAGCGGGCAAGATTGCCGAGGTGGTCCAGCAAACAAACCGCCTTATCGCAACGGTTCCGGAGGTCTTGACGGTTTACGGTAAGGCAGGCCGGGCCGAGACGGCGACCGATCCGGCTCCACTCACGATGATCGAAACGACCATTCAGTTGCGGCCACGTGACGAGTGGAGACCGGGCGTGACGATGGATGACATCCGCGCTGAACTTGACCGCTTGGTTGATGTCCCGTCTTTGACGGATGTTTGGATCATGCCGATCCGCAATCGCATCGATATGTTGGCAACCGGCATCAAAACCCCTGTGGGCGTAAAAGTCGCGGGACCGGATCTCGATGTGATCGCCGAGATCGGCCAACAAATCGAAGATGTCATCGAGACCGTGCCGGGTACCGCTTCGGTTTATGCCGAACGCGTAACAGGTGGCCGTTTTGTCGATATCGATGTTGATCGACTTGAAGCGGCACGGTTCGGTCTTAACGTGGCCGATGTTCACGACGTCGTACGCACGGCTATTGGTGGTATGACGATCACGGAGAGTGTTGAAGGCTTGGAACGATATCCGGTCAATCTACGCTATCCGCGCGACTATCGCGGCTCGATCGATGAGCTTCGTGCTCTACCGATTGTTACTCCGTCAGGCGCTCAAATCCCTCTTTCGCGCATTGCGGAGATTGGAGTGTCAGACGGACCTGGCGTTATCCGCAGTGAAAACGCCCGTCTGAATGGCTGGATTTATATCGATATCGCTGATGTTGATATCGGCAGCTATGTTGCTGACGCACAGGCCGCCGTGGAAGAGTATATCGACTTGCCGGCCGGTTACTCTATCAGCTGGTCGGGCCAGTACGAGTATATGGAACGGGCCAAGGCCAAGTTGAGCATCGTGGTTCCAGTTACAATTGTGATCATCGTGCTCCTCTTGTTCCTCAATTTTGGTCGGCTGATCCCAGTCCTTTTGATCATGGTCACTCTACCGCTTTCATTGGTTGGTGGATTGTGGCTGCTCGATTTGCTCGGTTACAACATGTCTGTCGCCGTCGGAGTGGGCTTCATTGCGCTCGCCGGCGTGGCCGTCGAAATCGGCGTGTTAATGATCGTTTATCTCGAACAGGCCCTTGCTCGACGAAAGGCGCTCGCGCGCGATGAGGGTCGAGACATGACAGCGGCCGATTTGAGAGAAGCGATCGTGGAGGGCGCGCTCATGCGTGTTCGACCGATCATGATGACGGTTGCGGTGATTGTGGCCGGCCTGTTGCCGATTATGTTTGGTACCGGGACCGGATCGGAAGTCATGCGGCGCATTGCGGCGCCAATGGTTGGCGGCATGACAAGTGCGACCATCCTGACTTTGTTGGTTATTCCTGCGGCCTTCTTGTTGTGGCAACGAGCCGTACTCAAAGGCCGCAAACCCAAACAGGATGACAAGCAGATTGAGGGAGCGCCTGCGGAATGAACGTGAACCAGGCAGCGAAACTAACCGGCCTTCCGTCCAAGACCCTCCGCTATTACGAGGAGGTTGGTCTAGTTTCGCCTGCTCGGGCCGCGAATGGATATCGCGTCTATGATGAGCGCGATGTTCAAAAGCTCGCTTTCATCGCCAATGGGCGCTCCCTGGGCTTCTCCTTGGAGGAATGCCGACGCCTTCTTTCCCTGTACGAAGACCCGACACGCACAAGCGGTCAAGTGAAATCTATCGCTCAGGGACAGCTCAAGATAATGGACGTCAAACTCCGTGAACTCTTGGCGATGCGTCGCGAATTACGCCGCCTGATCAGCAACTGCAACGGCGATGACAGGCCCGATTGCCCAATCGTGGAAGGCTTGGCTCAGCGCATTGCGACGATACCGGAGGAAGGGTGATCAAAGCCTGTTGACCTTCCAGTGACTGGAAGCTGGATCATGCGTCGAAATTTCGTCTATGGAGACCTGTATGACAACATCAGACAAAGACTCTGGTTCTTGCTGCAAAGGCGAGGCACCGACGCACGCGTGTTGCGGCGATGACGCTCAAGACCACGCTCATCATGGCCACGGCGCCGAACGAGTGACCGATCCGGTCTGCGGAATGGATGTTGATCCAGATGCCGGTAAACCCCAGGCGTCTCATGACAGAGCGACTTATCATTTTTGCTCCTCGTCCTGCCATGACAAGTTCGTCGCAGATCCGGAACATTACCTCTCCGGTGCACACAAACAGGCCTACGACGACATGCCGGCGGGTACCGAATATACCTGCCCCATGCACCCGGAAATCATCCAGGACCACCCCGGCGATTGCCCGATTTGCGGCATGGCGCTCGAGCCGATGGGGGTGCCGACTGGGGACGAAGGACCGAACCCTGAATTGGTGGATTTTCGCCGCCGGTTTTGGATCGGGGCTGTTTTGACACTGCCCTTGCTCGTCTTATCCATGGGGCCGTTTGTCGGACTGGGATTTGTCCGCGAAGCCATTGGCGAAGGCATTGCTGGTTGGACTGAGCTTATTCTGGCAACACCTGTCATCTTGTGGTCCGGCTGGCCGTTCTTCGAGCGTGGCGCAAAGTCCGTCATCACACGAAACCTCAACATGTTCACCCTGATCGGGATGGGCGTTGGAGCCGCTTACATCTTCTCCGTCGCCGCGGTGATAGTGCCCGGCATCTTCCCAGAGGGGTTTCGCGACGCGGACGGCCATGTGGGCGTCTATTTCGAAGCAGGCGCCGTGATCGTTGTTCTCGTTTTGCTGGGCCAGGTCATGGAGCTTGGCGCGCGCGAGCGGACGGGGTCTGCCATCCGGGCCTTGCTTGACCTGGCTGCCAAGACAGCTCGAATTATCAGACCGGACGGGAGTGAAGAAGAAATCCCACTCGAAGATGTTAAGGTTGGAGACCGCGTACGTGTTCGACCGGGAGAGAAAGTTCCCGTGGACGGTGAGGTCGTTGATGGTCGCTCGTCTGTCGATGAATCTATGATATCCGGGGAGCCTGTACCGGTCGAAAAAACGTCTGGTGACGCGGTAACGGGTGCGACGATCAACGGCACTGGCAGCTTGATCATCGAAGCCAAACGTGTCGGTGCCGACACGATGCTCAGCCAGATCGTCGAGATGGTGGCCAATGCCCAACGGAGCCGGGCGCCGATCCAGAAGCTTGCTGACGTGATCTCGGGGCGATTTGTTCCCGCCGTCATCCTGATCGCTGTCATTTCCTTCGTGTCATGGTCCATTTGGGGTCCGCCTCCCGCCATGGCGTATGCCCTGGTATCAGCGGTTGCGGTGTTGATTATCGCCTGTCCGTGTGCGCTGGGTCTTGCCACCCCAATGTCGATTATGACGGCAACAGGCCGGGGTGCTCAGGCGGGTGTTTTGATCAAAAATGCCGAAGCGCTCGAGCGTTTCGCCAAGGTCGACACTCTGATTGTGGACAAGACTGGTACGCTTACCGAGGGTAAGCCAAAGCTCGTGGCAGTCATCACCCGTGATGATCACACGGACGATGAGCTACTTCGACTGGCCGCTAGTCTGGAGCGTGGATCCGAACACCCGTTGGCAGAGGCTATTGTCGAGGGGGCGCTGGAAAAAGGACTGGAACTTGCCCAAACGCAAGACTTTGAAGCGATCACGGGCAAGGGCGTGATTGGTCGGGTTGATGGTCGGGCTGTGTCGCTTGGCAATGCTCGCTTGCTTGAAGAGCTGGGTCTCGCAGCAACCGATCTGGCGGAGACGGCGGATAATCGTCGCGAGCAAGGCGAAACCGTCATGTTCGTCGCGATCGACGGTGCGGTCGCCGGCTTGGTCTGCGTTGCGGACCCGGTCAAGAAAACGACGCCAGAAGCTTTGAAAGCACTGCATGGTCTTGGCTTCAAGATTGTCATGGCGACGGGCGACAATGAGAAAACCGCTCGCGCAGTAGCCGCTCGGCTCGGCATTGACGAAATTCGCGCTGACGTCCTTCCCGAAGACAAGGCGCGGATCATTCAGAATTTGCAGTCCGAAGGGCGACGTGTCGCGATGGCCGGAGATGGCGTAAATGACGCGCCGGCGCTGGCGCAGGCGGATGTTGGCATTGCCATGGGAACAGGCGCAGATGTCGCGATCGAGAGCGCCGGTTTCACCCTTATCAAGGGGGATTTGAACGGGATTGTCCGAGCTAGGCGTCTGGCCAGCGCCACCATGCGCAACATCAAGCAGAACCTCTTTTTTGCGCTGGTTTACAACGCGGCTGGCGTGCCCGTCGCTGCCGGCGTGCTGTACCCGTTCCTGGGCATTTTGATTTCACCGATCTTCGCCGCGGCGGCGATGAGCCTATCCTCGGTTTCGGTGATCTCGAATTCTCTGCGATTGCGCTCCGTCAAACTCTGATCTGTAACGAGGCGAAGATGGACAAGGCCTACAAGACGAACTCGCTAAGCCTGTTCGGTGCTGTAGCGATGGGCACGGGCGTGATGATTGGGGCGGGCATTTTTGCCCTCACCGGTCAGATCGCCGAATTGGCCGGCGACGCTTTTGTCTGGGTGTTCGTGGCCGCCGCTATCGCGACCGGCTTCAGTGCCTATTCATACGTGAAACTGGCCAACGCCTTTCCATCGGCCGGCGGTATCGCCATGTTCCTGGAGAGAGCCTATGGCCGAACCGCCGTCACGGCGAGCGCCGGCTTGCTGATGGCCTTTTCCATGGTGATCAATGAAAGCCTGGTGGCCCGAACGTTTGGCACATACACAGCGCAATTATTCGGATGGCAAGCCAGTCCGATAATCATCCCCGCCCTCGGTGTCGGGCTGATCCTCGCTGCCTTCGCTGTCAACCTGCTCGGCAATCGGGTTGTCAGCTTCTTTTCGGTCTTCCTGGCCTTGGTCAAGGTAGTCGGGATTGCAGCGCTCGCCCTTGCGGGTTTCTGGGCGGCACAAGGTCTGACGCTAGAGCCCGGCAGCGTCCCTGCCGAACCCAGTGCAATCGGCTTTCTCGCCGCGCTCGCGCTCGGTGTCCTGGCCTTCAAGGGGTTCACCACCATCACCAATAGCGGGAGCGAGATCCAGGATCCGCATCGCAATGTCGGTCGGGCGATCATTCTCGCGATACTGGCTTGCGTGGTCGTCTATATCTTCGTGGCCCTGGCTGTTGGGGCAAGTTTGCCGATCGACGCCATCGTGGACGCGAAGGACTTCGCCCTAGCCGAGGCGGCCCGGCCGAGCTTCGGCGATACAGGACGCCTGGTCACGATCCTTCTGGCCATGCTGGCGACGGCCTCGGGTCTGGTTGCAAGCGTTTTTGCCGTTTCCCGCATGCTGGGCATGTTGACTGACATGCAACTAATACCGCATCGGCATTTTGGCATGCCGGGGCGGATTCAAACTCACATGCTGGTCTATACGGTCGTGCTAGCGGCCGTTTTGACCGTCTTGTTTGACCTGTCGCGCATCGCCGCGCTCGGGGCAATGCTATACCTTGTCATGGACTTGGCGGTGCATTGGGGCGTGTTGCGGCACCTGCGGCAAACCGTGGGCGCCAATCCGCTCATCGTGGTCGCGGCAATCCTTATTGACCTAGCTGTCTTGGCCGGACTGATCGCGGTTAAGCTTGAGCAGGACCCGGTCATTGTCGGCATTGCGGCTACGGTTATCTTCAGCGTCTACTTGTTCGAGGTTTACTTTCTCAAGCCACGACGCGCAGCGGCGGCCAAAGCCAGTCATCATCACGATGCGCATTGATAACCCATTGTATTGATGACGGATTATTTCTATCCCGGACGACGCTTTCATGCGTCAACCTGCCACGCCTGATCGATGAGGGGCGAACCTTTCTGATCCGTAATCCCTGTATTGAACACAAGATTTCTAAGGCCAATACAGGGGCTAGTTATGAAAAAGATTGCGTGCGCAGCCGTCCTTGCCGGCGTAGTGGGACTGACCGGAGCGGGTGTAGCTTGGGCTGAAGACTACGAGGTCCATATGCTCAATCGTGGCGCTGAAGGTGCCATGGTGTTTGAGCCGGCGTTTCTCGAAGTTCAGCCGGGTGACACTGTCACCTTCCTACCCACCAATCCAAGCCACAATGCGGAGACAATCTCCAGCATGTTGCCCGAGGGGGCAGAGCCGTTTCGAGGTGCTCTTAATCAAGCCGTGACGGTGACCTTCGACGAAGAAGGCCTCTACGGCATCAAATGTGCGCCTCATTATGCCGCCGGCATGATCGTTTTGATCGAAGTTGGCGATGGCGAAACCGTCAACGGCGAAGCCGCCCGCGCAGCCCGGCATCCGGGTCTGGCTCGCCGACGGATGAGCGCACTCTTCGATCAACTCGATGCCAACCAATAACGCAATGGAAAGGCCGCCAGGGTGGGCCTTTCCGCCCTCCTGGCCGCAAGTGAGGGACACATGACTCGGACAAAAACGCTTTCCTACCAACCAGCCCGTTGGGTTCTGAACCTTAGCCTAGCAAGCGCTTTTTTGATCGGCCTAGGCGGCCACGCATTCGGCCAAGATCCTGAGGCCGCAGAACGCATTGCGAGTGGCGGTGGGTATTTGCCGGTCCTATCGGACCAAAACCGATCCGCAGACACCATCTGGCATCTGGCCGGGTATGCCGACGCCTCGTTTGTATTCTCAGATCCTGACGGAGGCGACAGCTCCTCGCAGTTTACGCGAGTCCGCTTTAATCCAGGCTTCCACTTTCAATATCAAGATTTGGTCCTGTTCGAAGCAGAAGCCCAAATCGAAAATACAGACGAGGGAACCGAGTACACCCTCGAATATGCACAGGCCAACATTCTTGCCCATCCCAATGCTGTGATCGTAATTGGGCAATTCTTAAGCCCGGTTGGGCAATTTCAAGAGCGCCTCCATCCATCATGGATTAACCGGCTGGCGGACGCTCCTGCAGGCTTCGGACATGACGGCGTTCAGCCTGGATCGGAAACGGGTGTCATGGTCCGAGGAGGGGTCAATTTAGAACCCGGGCTTTTGACCTATTCGGTCGCGCTTGGAAACGGGCCCCGCGTAAGCCATGAGGGCGGACTCGCACTTGAGGCCTTCAACAACGATGACAATGATGACAAGGCCATTTCCGGCCGCGTGGGGTTCTTGCCATTTCCCGGTGTTGAATTTGGTGCGTCTTTTCTGAGAGGCCGCGTATCTGGTGTCGGAGCTGAAGAAGAGGAGGGCGGTCACGCCGATGCGAAACCGTTCGACAAACTTGGTTCAGAGACCGAGGAAGATGATCACGGGCTTGAGCTCTCCGATGCCGATGTAACGCTTTGGGGCTTTGACGCTGCCTATACTGGCGGCGCCTGGGACCTACGCGCTGAATACCTCAAATCGACGCGCAACACGATCAACTCTGCCTATGAAGGCAGCGAAGGGATCGTCGCGTTGCCGGAGCTGGAAAGCACGGCTTGGTATGTCCAGGCCGCTTACCGCCTGTCGGGGACAGCCGGGCACCCTTGGCTGGGACGCGTCGAGCCAACCTTGCGCTACGGCGAGTACGAAGTTGATGGCCTCGACGAGTTGGCTGAAGAGGCTGCCGAGCAACGCTGGGATATCGGCGTGAATTATTGGCTCGCCCCGTCGATCGTACTTCATAGCGCTATCCAGCAGCGCGAATTCACTGCCAGACACGATGACGACGTACAGGAGGAGACACGCGTACTGCTTCAATTCTCGTATGGCTTCTAATCAAGGAGGGATTTTTAAATGGTACGAGCGGGATTATTGCTCGGCGTCGCAGCGGTCTTCGTGACCGCTGCTGTCGTCGCTCAGGAGGACACGGCGCAAGCGCCGCCGCCTCAAGCGGATGGTCGTTACGACTTTTCCGCTGATCAGGTTGGTCGCGGCGCGCAAGCGTGGGCCGATAACTGTGGTCGTTGCCACAACATCCGATCACCGGGTGAACTCAGTCCGGATCTGTGGAATGTCTCGGTGACGCATATGCGAGTGCGGGCGAACATTCCTCAGGATGTTGCCGAAGATATTCGGGCCTTCTTGATGTCGAGTTCGGCAAGCCTGACCGAGCCGGAAAGCGATCTATCGATATCGATGAACACCGGCTTCGACTTGTCACAGGCTGACATCACCAACGGACAGGAAGTCTATGAGCAAACTTGTATCGCCTGCCACGGCGATAACGGTGAGGGCGCGTTTGAGGGCATGCCGGCGCTTTCCGGTCCGAACGGGCGTCTTGCTCAGGCCGATGATGTTCTCCTCGAGCGCATGATCAATGGCTTCCAAAGCGAGGGTTCATTCATGGCGATGCCGCCAATGGGAGGCAATCCAGACTTAACCGATCAGGATATGGCGGACACGTTGATCTACCTCCGAACGATTCTGAACGCTCCGGCACCGGAGGAGGCGGAGTAGGGGTAGTTTATCGGCGGAACGCTTATTCCTTTTCTCGATCCGCCGATGTCACCGCGGGGCACGCGAAAGCGGGCCCCGCGCCTCCTCCTTTAAGCAATGGAGGTAAACATGCCCGAACAAACCACGCGACGCGACTTTATCTATATCGCTGCGGCAAGCGGTACCGTGGTAGGGCTCGGACTGTCCGCATGGCCGTTTATCGATAGTTTAAATCCGGCGGCAGATACACTCGCGGCGGGCACGACCGAAGTTGACGTGTCCGCACTCCAGCCCGGTGAGCGTTTGACGATAGCCTGGCGCGAGCGACCGGTATTCATCGAACGCAGGACGCCTCAGACTTTGGCCCTTGCACGTGCCGATGATGACCATCCCGGTCTAATTGATCCGGAAATTGATGCTGATCGCGTGATCGATGAGGAGTGGCTTGTCGTGGTCGGTGTGTGCACGCATCTGGGGTGCGTTCCGCTTGGACAGTCCGTGGGTGACAATCGCGGCCGATTTGGCGGTTGGTATTGTCCCTGTCACGGCTCGGTCTACGATGTTTCCGGGCGGGTTCGACGTGGCCCGGCCCCAAAAAACCTAGAAATTCCACCTTATCAGTTCACCGGACCATCACGTATTCGCATCGGCGATTGAGTTCGCTGTCACGATAAGCCGGTAGGAGCCCTGCACCGCTCGCGGCGCCTCAGGTCGACGCGTACCTAGCAGAGAATCGTGAGAGCGAACGAAGATTTTCCGCACGAATGCTCCTTGAATTAAACTCATCGAAGACGAGGTCAACATGAACGCCCAGCGCACAAATCACGAACGTCATCACATCGAGGCGCGCGCGCGGGATTTTCGTGCCCATGATCCAGATTTCGCGCGCTGGGCCGCAGGGTATGGGATGATCGAGCACGAAGCGAAAATACAGTGCCGTGTGCACGCGCTTGCCGATGAGCTTGTCGCGAAGAACAAATTTGCCTCTCGGTCGAACGTCTTTTCGCTTTTCCGGGCCGCCGACATGATCGCAAGCGCGGGAATGTGGCTAGTCGCGCACATGACTTACACGCAAAACGTCCACCTAGATGGCCGCCCGCTTGATGCTCAAGATTTTAAGCCCAATCCGGAAGGCCATACCGGCGGCGCGCTTAACATGGTGCCGGCCTATGTCGGATACCTTTTGGCCAATACGCTCACGGGAGAAACCCGGTCCTGGCTCATGGGGCAGGGGCATTGCGTTGCAGCGATCGACGCTGTCAATGTGTTGGTCAATAATCTATCCGACGCTCAAGCTCGTCACTACGGCCTTAGCGACGACAAACTCACTCAACTCGTGAGAGATTTCTATTCCTGCGAAGTTGGTGCCGATGGTCGCCCATTGTCTCCACTTGGAAGTCATGTCAACGCGACGACAGCCGGTGGGATGATAGAGGGAGGATATCTGGGCTTTGCCGAACTATTATACCCTCATATGCCTTTGCCGGGCGAAAAGCTCGTCGCATTTTTGAGCGATGGTGCGTTTGAAGAACAACGCGGTTCTGATTGGGCCCCTCGATGGTGGCGAGCAGAGGATACAGGCTTGGTCGCTCCAATCATGATCGCTAATGGTCGTCGGATCGATCAGCGGTCGAGCATGGCCCAGGATGGTGGAACCGATTGGTTTAAGGAACACCTTCAACTCAACGGGTTCGATCCAATTAGTTTGGATGGTCGAGATCCCGCATCTCTCACTTGGGGTATCATAGAGATCGAATCTCGTCTGAGTGCCTGCTCAGAGGCTATTCAGCGTGGCGACGCAAACTATCCGGTTCCGCTTCACTACGGCGTAGCTGAAACGGTCAAAGGCTTCGGTTTTCCCGGTGCCGGGACCAATCGCGCACACAATCTGCCGCTCGAGGCTAATCCACGGGACGATGAAACAGCTCGCGATACATTCAACGCGGCCGCAAGTAAATTGTACGTCCCCATTGACGAGCTAAGAGCCGCCGCGCAGGCGCTCAACAACCACACTGTGGTTGGGCGTCCAAAAGAGCGCGATCACCCCATGGTATCACGCGAACCGCTCGAACTTAAATATCCCGAACCGCGTTGGGACGACACAAGTCTTGCCTCGTCTCCGATGGAGGCGATCGATACCTATACTGCTGAACTTTTTTCCCTGAACAAGGATGTGCGCGTACGTGTAGGCAATCCGGACGAGATGCGCTCAAATCGAATGAACGCTACACTGGATTTGCTCAAGCATCGTGTCACCACACCAGAGCCGGGTATAGCTGAAGCCGTTGATGGGGCTGTGATAACCGCTCTGAATGAGGAAGCGGTGATATGTGCAGCCTTGGCAAACAAGGGCGGGCTTTCACTTGCCGTTTCTTACGAAGCCTTCGCGGTCAAGATGCTCGGCGCCGTCCGCCAAGATCTCATCTTTACGCGCCACCTCAAGGAAGCCGGCAAATCACTCGATTGGCCGAGCTTGCCGCTGATCACGACTTCACACGCCTGGGAAAACGGTAAAAACGAGCTTTCCCACCAGGACACGACACTCGCAGAAGCGTTTTTAGGCGAAATGTCGGACACATGCCGGGTTGTCTTTCCTGCTGATTGGAACAGTGCTCTCGCGATGATCGACGCGGTTTACAAATCGCGTGGCGAAATCTGGAATATCGTGTGCCCCAAACGGGTTGTCTCCTCGGTCTTTTCGCAACCCGACGCCGAGCGATTGTGTACCGATGGCGCAATTCGAGTGAGTGGTTCTGGGGAAGAGTCCTTAATCCTGGCGGCGACCGGTGCGTATCAGCTTGAGCAAACGCTCAAAGCCTCTGAGCGCCTGGAGCGCTCCGGATTGTCCAGCAGTCTCGTCTACATTGCCGAACCGGGACGTTTCCGCATCCCCAGAGATAAAACCGAGGCGGAGGTATGTGCCCCTGAGTATTTGTTAGAAGACCTGTTTCCTGCTCATGCTCAGGCACGCGTTTTTGCGGTTCACACCCGCGCCGAGGCGATGTCGGGTTGTTTGAGACCGATTGATACCGGCGCGCGGCGATCTGCTTTCTTGGGTTTTCGGAACCGCGGGGGCACACTCGATGTTCACGGGATGCTTTTTGCCAACGGTTTGTCCTGGGCTCACATTGTAGAACGAGCATGTCATGTGACGGGAAAAAAGGTGGAATCGTGTCTTTCGAAAATCGAACAGGATGTCTTGCTCGGCATTCGCTCCCCTGAAGGGGAATTTTGGCAGTAATTTAGTCTACCAAAACCTGGAGGCATGCGCCTCAGGCCTGCTCAATACGTCACCGAAAGTCCGACCAACACAGCTCTGGGCGCGCCCGGTAGGAGCCCTGAAGGACTACGGGCTACGGCGTAGCGTTGGTCCGCCAAGTTACGGACAGAGATGCGGGTGCGGACCTGTTCGGTGATCGCATACCAGGCTGAGGCATCCATGACCGTGTGGCCTTCGACACGCTCGTCGGCCGGGATCGTGCCCTGACCGGCTTCGGTGCGGATCTCGTCGACCCAGGACACCGAAACCTCACCGCCGAATTCACCGGCATCCAGGCCGATCGCGGCGAAGAGCTGGTTTTCCGGGATGTAGGGCAGGCCGTCACCGGATTCGACACTGCCCCAAGGACCGAAGCCCGAAGAGAAACCGGTCTGGAATTCGGCATCGGTCCAGGTGTAGGCGGCGCGAACCGGCACCGAGACCGACCAGCCGGCCATACGGCCGAGATCGGCGTCGGCCGTCAGTTCCAGGCCCATAACGTCGACTTCACCGCCATCGAACTGGTCGCCGATGACGCAGCCACCGCCGGTCGAATTGGTGCAGGTACCGATCAGGTTTTCATAAGCGTTGAAGAAACCGATCGCCTCGACATTCCAGTTGTCCTGGGAGTAACGCGCACCGAATTCCCAGTTGGTCGCATCTTCCGGCTCCTGGGTCGTGGAACCCGGTGCCGGCGGCGCGAAACCGCGATGGACGCCACCGAAGAGGGCGAGATTGTCATCGACATCGAAGCGGATGCCGAGGCCCGGGATAAAGGCATCGACGGAGTTTTCCTTGATCACCAGGCTGGTGCCGAGGCGGTCGGTGTCGTTCTTGCCGTAATCTTCGCGGCGCAGGTCGACCTGTTCGTAGCGAAGGCCCGGCGTGAAGGTCCACTGGCCAAAGCTGATTTCGTCCTGGACGAAGAAGGACACCGCCTCGGCGCTGTCGATCCGGTTGGAATCGGATCCCGGCACATCGACGGAGGTGAGCACCAGCGTGCCGTTATCCATCCGGAAGTTCTCGCGCCACTGGTAGCGGTCCATCTCGTCCTCATGGACGCGGACGCCGAAACGCCAGGCGTGCTCGACGCCGCCGAAGCTGGCTTCGCCGTCGAGCTCGAGCTGGAGGCCCTGGGCGTAATATTCGCGATTATTGTGCTTGATCAGCACGGCATCATCGGCCGAGACGAAGCCGATGCCGCCGGTCGCGATTTCGAAGGCGTCGGCATAGGTCACCGGGTCATCGAGCAGGGCGCCGATCTTCACCGCGCCCGCCGGTCCGGCACCGTCGGGATCGATGCGGTCGAGCTTGAACCAGTCGCGGGCAAAATCGGTGCGATAGGCGACGCCGGACAGGGTCAGGCCATTGGCGAACCGGCCCTGGTAGCGCAGCGACCATTCGGAATGCTCGGCATCCATCTGGTCGTTCTGGCTCGCGGAATAGCGGCGGAACGGATCGGCCGCGAAATCCGCTTCGGTCAGGCCGAGATAGGTCTCGTTGGACAGTTCGTCGGAGTACTGGCCCTTGAGCTCGAACATGTGGCTGATCGCGTCTCCGTCGATCTCGACGCGGAACTTGCCGACATAATCCTCGATATCATAGCCGGTCGAGGCGTCTTCCATACCGTCGATGACCTTGAACCCGTCGGCGCTGTCGAAGAAACCCTCGATCAGTCCACCGATGCGAACGCCCTCGCCGGCATCGGTCATGCCGCCGACATAGGCATGGCCGCGACGGGTGTCCTCGTCACCGACCCAGATGTTCAGCAGGCCGGAGGTTTCTTCCGGCACCGGCGTGGAGAGCAGGTTCAGCGAACCGCCCTGGGTGCGCGGACCGTAACGGACGCCGGCGGCGCCCTTGATCACCTCGACGCCGGCCATGCGTCCGGCGTGCGGGAAGTAGTAGGCTGCCGGTGCGGCGTAGGGGGCCGGCGACATCAGCACGCCGTCCTCCATCAGGGTGATCTTCTCGGATCGGTCGAGGCCGGTGCCGCGCATGCCGATGTTCGGGCGCAGGCCGTAGCCGTCCTCTTCTTGGATATTCACGCCGGCGACGGTGCGCAAAAGGCGCGTCACGTCTGCATAATCATGAACTGCCAAGTCTTCCGCATCTAGCACATCGGCTGAGCCTGGAATGGCATCGGGATCGCCCTGAAGGCCAATGATGGTGATAATGTCCGCCCCATCAGAAACATTAATTTGAGCGAAGGCGGGAGAGTGAACGGCCAAGAGGGCTGAGCCCGAAAGGAGAAGTGAACGCACAGTTTATCTCGCTATTTCATATTTGCGAATGGCTCGCATTAACACTCCACCCCTCCCATGTCTAGCGCGAATGCATGTCATTATTAGCAGGGTGGAAGCGCTGGGAGCAGGCAACGAATTCGAAGGAACCCGCCTAGTGCGCTTGTTATGTGACGGTTGAACGTCGAGATTGGATTGTTCGAAGCATCGGCCACGCGACGGTAGAGTCGAACTGTGAATCCGACCGTCATAGGTTTTCAAATTCCGTTGGCTAAGCACCGACGGCAAAATCGATGAAAAGGTGTAAGGGATGACGTCGGCCAGCGCGTAATCTCTACGAGCCTTTCTTTCGAGGAGATCTTCTATGGCGATGAAAAACCTGACCGCTATTATCAGCCCTGAAATGGTCGAACCGGTTGAAGAGCGTTTACGCCGATTGGGAGTGCCGGGATTGAGCGTTTCACACACAAAAGGCTACGGCGCATATAAGAATTTCTATCAACGAGATTTGATGACGACGAATGCACGGCTCCAGCTGTTTCTCGCTGAAGAACGTGTCGCAGAGGTGGTATCTGCTATCCGTGATGTGATGGGGCCGGCAGTTGAGGATGGGGGCATACTAGCGGTGTCGCCCGTCGATGAATTTCATCAACTGTCCAGCCAGACAGCGTAGCGCGACAAAGAGTGAAATCTGCCACTGGACTAGGGACAGTTCGCGCTGTTGGGGGCTGTGCCGAGTCGAACAAACTCAAACGAGCACATAGCTTCAAACTTTAATCTGAGCCGGCGCAAGGTGAGGCCGAAATGGTGCTGTTCACATGTCGCGCGATTACTGCGTTCTCATCGCTACTGACGACAAAAATTCGCTGAGCTTTTCCTTCTTCAGGGCGTCGAGGCTCAACATTTTCTGCCCGCGACTCAGGCGCGTCGACCCCGAAATGGGAGAGCCGCCGGCAAATGCGTTCTCGTATCTCTTGACTAGCCGCTCCGATGCCTCCGGTAAACACAATCGCATCCAATCCGCCCAGCGGCACGGTCAGTCCGGCGATTTGTTTGGCGGCGTGGTAGCAGAAGTAGTCGATCGCGTGCGAAGCTAACGGGGACTCGGAAGCGCACTCGAGCAGTTCGACCATATCGCCAGACATCCCAGAAAGACCTTGCAACCCTGCCTTTTCATTGAGCAATTCTCGCAGCTCGGAGACGGTCATGTTCGAATTCTCGGCGACGAAAAGAGCCGCGCCAAAATCGAGATCACCTGCGCGGGTCGCCATTGGCAAGCCGGAGAGGGGGGTAAGCCCCATGGTTGTGTCCACGCTCTTACCGTTCAGTATCGCAGTAGCCGAGGCTCCTGAGCCCAGGTGCGCTACGATGAGGCGTGAAGGCAATTGCACCGATCCTTGAGATTGGAACCAGTTCAAAACATATTCGCAGGAAAGACCGTGAAAACCGTAGCGCCTCACCGGATGCGACACCAATTTCCTGGGCAGCCCCGTATTCTGGGCTAGGTCGGGCAGGTCTTGATGAAAATGAGTATCGAAGACCGCAATTTGCGGCAATTTTCCAAGGCGGACACTTGCTGCCTCGACGCCTTCGAGACTCGCCGGCATGTGTAGGGGGGCGAAGCGGGCCGCATTTTCGAGCCCTGCGTGCTCAGCAGGCCCGATCACCACCGGTGCGTCAAACAGCCCGCCATCATGGACAAACCGATGCCCGACAGCCTCGATGTAATCGAGACAATGTTCGCTATCCAACAGGTAGAGCAGGTGATGGATGGCCTGATGGTGTGTTTCGAGTTTGTAGTCCCAGTTTTCGGCTTTGTTGGAACCGATCACGCGCAGTTTAATGCGCGCTTCTTTATGACCAATCTTCGCGCAAGAAATCCGTGCGCGTTCGGTCACGTCATCACCCACCACATCATGAACTGCGATACGCGCGCTCGAAGAGCCGCAATTAATCGTCAAAACACGCATTATTCGTTTGTGTCCGCTGTTGACGAAAGTTCGGTCAACAAATCCCGAGACCCCGCTGCGAGCAACGGAGCAAGGGCGATTTCATTTGTTGGGTGACGGATCGTGTCGCAGGTGATGATGTGTCGAGCTCCGGCCTCATGGAGCGCGAGGAAGGCTTCGTCTGCAAAAATTGCATGAACACCGATGCAAACAGGCGGCGGCAACCCGGCTCTTTGAAGATGGCCTACGGTCTCGATCATTGTTCGCGCCGTAGAAATGATGTCATCAACCAAAATCGGGATTCGGTTCTCCCAAGCCTCAACGTTTGGCACAGACACCTCGACCTCTCGATCACCGTGGCGAACTTTCTCAAGCACTGTGAACGGCACGCCAGCGGTCTTCGCGACGGCACGCACCCATTGTTCGCTCTCGCTGTCCGGGCCGACGATGAGTGCTCCAGGTACGTGAGCCGCTATCCAAGCGGCGATTGTGTCAGCGGCATGCAGAACACGGTTCGGAATGTCGTAGATTTCGCTAAGGTCATGATATCGATGCAAGTGGGGATCGACGGTTACTAAACCGTCAAACCAGGCGCTCAAGCATTGGGCGAAATAGGTCGAGGACACCGCCTCGCCAGGCTGAAAACGGTTGTCTTGGCGCATATATGCGAGATAGGGCGCAATGAGTACGACGCGCTTGGCCCCTAATTCTCGGGCCGTCGCGGCTGCGAATACTAACGGTAGATACTTGTGGTCGGGCCGATCAAGACTACAGACCAGAAAGACATCTCGGCCATCTACAGAGGTGTCGAAGCGGAGATAAGTCTCCCCGTCCGGGAAAGATTTCGAAAAGAGCCGACCGACGTCGGTAGACATTTCTTCGGCGATCCGCCGAGCTATGGGTGCGCTATCGCCAACTGCGAAAATAAGAGGCGTCATTGCTCCTCCTCTACGGTGATGATTTCGGATTCGTCCAAGATGTATTGGTGGGCGTAGGAAAGCTCACCAATCGATTCCGCATGTAGCGTGAACAATGGTTGACCTTTCTCGACGACACAGCCGAGCTTGGCGAGCAATTCGATACCCGCCGCTTTTGACGCTGGAGCTCCGGCGAGTTTGGCGGCCTTGGCAAGTCGCCGATTATCAATATTGGCGACTTTGCCATTCTGAGAAGATTCGATAACCCGAGTATGGGCTGCGACCGGCGGCTCGCGCAGCCCGCCCTGTGCCTCGCATATCGCTTGAAAAGCGCGCCAAGCCTGGCCGGTCGCTAGGAGTTCTGCCGCTTTTTCTACGCCTTGCCCGTCTGATGCAGCTTGCGCCATTTCTAGCAGCTCACCGGCAAGCTGAATGGCTCTGGATCTGAGGTCAGAGACCGCGGTCTGATTATTGTTGAGCACAGCGAGAACATCCCATGCTTCCAATGCCGGGCCGATCCCGCGCCCAACCGGCTGGAGGCCTGATGTTTTGATAATGCGTTGATTGAGATCAAGGCTTGAACTGGTGCGCTCAAACAGATGTTCCAAGTGATCGGAGGCCTCGTTCGAGCGGACTTTGGCCGTTGGCCCGACAGGCATGTCGATCACAAGATGGGTCGCACCCGCGGCGATTTTCTTCGACAAGACTGACGCGACGAGCTGTCCATCACTGTCGATGTCGAGCGCGCGTTCTATCCGGATAAATACATCGTCCACGGGGCTGAGAGAAACCGCTCCACCCCAAACGACGCATCCGCCAACACTTTCAACAACACGCCGCATCGCGAGCAGATCAAGCTCTACCGGCGCCAATGTTTCCATTGTGTCAGCTGTGCCGGCCGGAGACGTGATGGCGCGCGACGACGTTTTGGGCATCGTCAACCCTGCTGCGGCACAGATAGCTACGATAATCGGTGTGGTGCGATTGCCCGGCAGGCCACCGACGCAATGCTTGTCGACGATCGGCGTGCGTCCCCAGTCCAATCGCTGACCGACATCGACCATCGAAAGCGTAAGATCGCGAATTTCGTCCACATTTTGGTGATGAGCAGCACTTGCGGTGAGAAAAGCCGATAGGTGGATATCGGAGAATTTGCCCGCCGCGACATCTGCGATGATCTCGTCTAAAGCATTTTTATCCAGCACCTTGCCGAAGATCTTCGACCGCACCGCGCTCAATGAGTGTAGCGGGGCTGGATGAGCGAGCCGCACATAATCCCCTGCGACCAATTTTAGTTTTTCCCATGCCGTTTCCGAAAGACCGATCTGTCCGGGAGCCAACAACTCTGACACGATCAAGTTTAGTGTTGCGATGAGCGATTGACCTTGCGGTCCAGTAATCTTGATACGGGCATGACTAGCAAAGCCTTCGGCTCGGCAGATATGGCAATCCGCTCTCATATAGATGATCGCGTGATCGTGAGTGTCGATCCCCAAGCGTCGGGCTTCTAGTGTATTGGATTGCTCTGCCGCGGTTTCCGTCGCTGCGCCGGCGCTTCGCTTGATCATGTCAGGACCGCCATCTCGCCGAGAGCGGGTATTTTGCAATACCATCCCAGTTCGCGCTCGATCCGAGATTTTAGCGCCGCGCTCGCATTTGGTTCGCCATGGACAATGAAAGTTATCTTAGGCGCCGATTTAAACTGCCCCAGCCAATCTATGATTTCATCAGCATCGGCATGGGCCGACAGGGTCTCGAGATTGTAGACGCTAGCGCGAATGGCTACTTCGCGCCCGTGAATTTTGACGGTTTTAGCCCCATCCACGATCGCTCGCCCGCGCGTTCCCGCCGCTTGAAAGCCGGTAAACAAAAGAGCGTTTCGAGGATCGGACGCGTAATTTTTGATGTGGTGGACGATACGCCCCCCCGTCGCCATCCCGCTAGCAGATATTATGATTTTGGGCATGCGGTTAGATGTGAGGGCTTTGGAGTCTTCGGTCGAACGAACATATGTCGCCACATCGCAAGCCTCCTTGCACTGCGATGCACTTAGTCGATGCGAGTCGATATGTTCGCAAAATAGCTCACTGGCGTTGATCGCCATTGGGCTATCCAGGAACACCGGTAAATCGGGTATTCGGCGTGTGCGTTTTAGCTGGCTGATATGGTGCAGCAATGATTGGGCTCGCCCTACAGCGAATGCAGGGATGATGACCGTGCCGCCACGATTAGCAGTGTCCGTGAGGACGCGCTCTAGCGCATCTTCGATCTCGATACGCTCATGTTTGCGATTGCCGTACGTAGATTCGATGATGAGGTAATCGGCCTGCTCTATGGGTGTTGGCGCCAGCATGGTATCGCTTCGCGTTCGCCCGAGATCGCCTGAGAAAACAAGCGTTTCGCCATTGAGAAGATCGAGCTTAATTATTGCCGCGCCGAGAATATGGCCGGCCGGAAAGAAGCTCGTAGTGAGGCCAGGCGCGAGCACTTGCGGCTTATTGAACGCTATGCTTTTGAACAGGGTCAAAGAGTTTTCCGCCTCAAGCCGGGTATAAAGAGGCTTGGCAGGCCGGTGTCGCGAGAAGCCATGCCGGTTGGCGAACTCGGCGTCCTTTTCTTGCAAATACCCGCTGTCGGGGAGCAAAATGCGACACAAATCAGCGGTGGCAGGTGTCGTGTAGATCGGGCCTGAATAGCCGTTTTTTACTAAGACCGGCAGGTAGCCTGAATGATCGATGTGGGCGTGCGTGAGGAGCACGCCGTTCAACGTGGTGGGATTAACCGGGATGTGGCTCCAGTTCTTCTCTCTTAGCTCTCGATACCCTTGAAACAATCCACAATCGACTAGCCATTGATGGGGTCCCGCGCTCAGCAGAAATTTCGAACCCGTCACGGTTCCCGCTGCTCCCAAGAAATGAAGAGTCATTTCCATTTGAACGCTCCGGTGGCTCGGGCCAGTTCGGGCCCAGAGAGTGTTTCCTTTTCAAGCAAGAGCTCAGCGGCAGTATCAAGTGCCTCCCGATGTTCAGTTAAAATGCGTGTGGCCCGTTGGCAGGCATCGTCAATCAGAGTTTGGACGGCGGCATCGATCTTTTCCGCCGTGGCCTCGCTATAAAGGTGGGATCCCTCTTGTAGGCGCGTGCCCAAAAACGCCTGGTCTTCCTTTTCTAGGGCCACTTGGCCGATGTCAGAAACCATACCGTAACGGGTCGCCATGGCGCGAGCGATCTGAGAGGCCTTCTGAAGGTCGTCCGCCGCACCTGTCGACACTTCCTCGAAGACAAGCCTTTCCGCCACCCGACCGCCCAGGAGAACCGCCATTTTTGATTCCAATTCCGCTTTGGACATCAAAAAGCGGTCTTCAATTGGCCTTTGGATCGTGTAACCCAGGGCCCCAATTCCACGCGGTATAATGGAAACTTTCTGAACCGGGTCTGTGTTCTTAAGCGCCATAGCGACGAACGCGTGTCCCAATTCATGATAGGCTACAGTTCGGCGTTCATCCGGATTGAGTAGACGGTTCTTCTTTTCCAGCCCGGCAACGATGCGCTCGATCGCTGAAACAAAATCGATGAGGCTAACAGCGTCCGCAGCACGTCGCGTAGCGAGCAAGGCAGCCTCATTGACCAGATTGGCTAGGTCTGCGCCGCTAAAACCGGGGGTCAACGCGGCGATCTCCTCAAGGCTAGTATTGTTCTCTATCTGGATCCGGCGTGTGTGGACGTCCAGTATGGCGATCCGCCCCGACTTGTCCGGACGGTCCACGAGAACTTGGCGGTCAAATCGACCGGCGCGCAAAAGCGCTGGATCTAGCACTTCGGGGCGGTTGGTTGCGGCAAGCAGCACCAACCCTTGGCTTGGATCGAACCCATCGAGTTCAGAAAGCAATTGGTTGAGGGTTTGTTCTTTCTCGTCATGTCCGCCCAGGCCAGGATAGGCACCGCGGGCGCGCCCCAAGGCATCAAGTTCATCTATAAAGATGATGGCGGGCGCCTTCTCACGCGCTTTTTCGAATAGATCGCGGACCCGCGCGGCGCCCACACCGACAAACATCTCAACGAACTCTGAACCATTTATCGAGAAAAACGGGACATTCGCTTCACCCGCCATCGCGCGTGCGAACAGGGTTTTTCCGGTGCCGGGCGGACCGACAAGCAAAATACCCTTCGGCATACGAGCGCCTAGGCGGCCATAGCCTTGCGGGTCTTTCAGAAAATCGACGATTTCCTTGAGTTCAGTCTTTGCTTCTTCAACACCCGCGACATCGGCAAACGTCACGCGCGTGTCGGCCTCGACATACACCTTTGCCTTGGATTGACCGATTGAAAGGGCATTCCCTCCCATTCCGCCTTGATTGGCAATTCGCCGGATAAAGAACATCCAAATCGCCAGGAACAAAACCATCGGCAAGAACCAGGAGAGTAGGGCGTTCGCGACACCACTCTGAGCGCGCGCCGAATATGTGACGTCATATTGTGACAGGGTTTGTGCCAGTGACGGATCCACTAGGGTCGCAACGATATGTTCGCGAACCTCGCCAGAGGCACTCGTGCGCGTTCCTCGGATGATCTGCCCGCTGATTTCGACATCAGACAGTTCGCCGTTTTCCAGCGCCGTAACAAACTCACTATAAGGGACGGTCTCTTGATGGTTGGCCTGTGAGAGCCACGTCTGCAGCATCAAGACAGCGAAAATAACAAATACCACATACCAAGTATGAAAAGATATCCGTCGGTTCATCCGTCCCTCCTGCATTGCGCTTACGCACGACGCGCACTCATCCCTCACGCTTATGACGGCTCGGGTCGGAGGCGCGCCAATACAAACTTGGTCAGCGCTGGATGAGGGTAGGGCGCGCCTTAGGCGTAATCATGGAGAACACAGGACATTCAGCCTGACCTGCGAGCTCGAGAAATGAATGAACCCTCGCCGAAATCACCATCCCGTTTGACTTGGCTCATTCTCGGCCTGTTTGCAGCAATTGCCGGATTTTTATTGCTGTTTGAACACCGTGCCCACATCACCAGCGATTGGATTTTGTTGGGGCTGCTCGCGCTATGCATCTTCGGACACAGCTTTATGCACCGTCATGATCGCCATTGAAATTCGAGGCAAGCACGATGACGCAATCAGACTATGGTCTTTGGTCCCTGGTGGCTCTGAATTCTGCGGTTTTCATCCTGTTTGCAGCAAGTTTTTCGCGACCGCGCTCTTGGCGCGACTGGCGATCTTTTGGAGCACTCAGTGCTTTTTTGGTCGCGCTGTTCACCGAAATGTACGGTTTTCCGCTTACCCTTTACGTCCTATCCGGTTGGCTACAATCCGCCTATCCGGACATCAACTGGTTCAGTCATGATGCGGGCCATCTGCCGGAAATGCTCTTTGGTTGGCAAGGCAATCCGCATCTGGGTCCCTTTCACCTCATAAGCGCGTTGTTAATCGGTGGCGGCTTTTGGCTGATCGCGAGTGCCTGGCGCGTTTTGTACGCTGCACAATCGACCGGCGAGTTGGCGCAAACCGGTCCTTACGCCCGGGTGCGACACCCACAGTATGTTGGTTTTGTACTCATCTTGACGGGCTTTCTTTTTCAGTGGCCAACGTTGCTCACACTGGCCATGTATCCTGTCCTTATTTGGATGTACGTCCGGCTCGCCTTGATTGAGGAGCGAGAGACCCGCTCTGCGTTCGGTGAAGCGTTTGATTATTATGCAGAGCGCGTGCCCCGGTTTTTTCCATCGCTATCAACCCCGGTCCATCCATCATGACCGAGGCGCAAGCTCGAACCCTCGTCCTGCTCACCGGAGAACAAGAAAGACCTCATTTTGAAACTTTCATGAAACGGCAAAATCCCGCGTTGGACGTGGTGTCTTGCACTTCGTTGAAAGAATTGAGCTGCGTCGTCGAACAACGAGCCGGCCGCGTCCGTCTGATTGCTTTTCTAACGGACGTCATCGTGCCCAAATCGATCCTTAAGCAGCTCATCTTTACGCCGTACAATATTCATCCTGGGCCGCCGGAATATCCAGGCTCTCACCCAGAAAGTTTCGCGATATGGGATAGTGCACATCGCTACGGTGTAACAGCGCATGAAATGACAGAACGCGTTGATGAAGGGCCAATTGTGTTGCTTGACACCTTTGACATGCCAGCGCTGCCGGAACGTGGCATTCTCGCCGACCAGACCTATGCGCGCGCGGTAAATTTGTTTTCTGTGCTGGGAGCGCATTGTGCTGCTCATGACAGCGATCTGCCACGCTTGCCGGTCAGCTGGTGCGGGCTCAAACGGACCAAGGCCGACTTTCAACGACTGTGTCGGCCGCCGGCGGGTTTGCTGCCGACCGAGCAGGACCGGCTAACGCGTGCATGTGGAGAAGCGCTTATCGCGCCGCAAGTGCTCGACCGGCAGAAAAATGCGGGTCTTTTGGCTTTCCAAACCGATATGTTGCTTTTTTTGAGGGGTGCGGCGGTTTGACGCGTAAGTCTCCCACATCACATTTGATGGGAGTTCATCGCGTGTCTTTTCGGAATACACTTTTGAGCCTGATTGGGCTGTTCATTATTGGCTTGAACAGTCCGAGTGCTTTTGCCCATCCGCCGGACGAACATGACCCCGTTTCGGTGTCTCAAGAAACAGAGACCACGTCGGAAAACAGGGAGCAAGCGGATCATCACGATGATCCAAATGCACCGCCGCATGATCACGGGACTGCTACGCCCACCTCTTCGATGGCCGAACAAACCGACCACGCGCACGACCCAACGGCAGCCCATGACACGGATGCTTCAAGCGACGACCATGGCCATGCCCAAGCGCATGATCATGGCACGGGACAAGCAGACGCGCACGATCCCTGCGCGGGCGCGGATGACCATCACGGTGACTCAAACGCACCCTCCGATGGCCATAGTCATTGGGGTGATGACGGGCCGAAAACACCGTTCGAACGCGCGCTGGCAAAGCTTGGAGTATTCCATGCCGTCGCGGTACATTTTCCGATCGCGCTTATCCTCGCGGCGGCCCTGGCGCAGGCCTTGAACATGGCGCGCGACGAGCAAGCCTATGCAGATATTGTTCGCTTCCTCGTCTGGACCGGCGCAGTTGGTGGGCTTGTCGCAGGCTTCTTCGGCTGGGCTCATTCTGGTCCGATGGCGAGCAACGAAGCTGGCGTAATGCTTACTCACCGTTGGCTCGGCACCGGCTTAGCCTTGGGGCTTTTTGGAGTGGTAGCCGCGGTAGAATGGCGCCGGAGAAATCCCAGCGCCGTGCCGTCCTTGGTGCTCAACATTAGCGTTTTCGGCGCGGCTGCGGCCGTGGCTCTCAACGGATTTTTGGGCGGTTCCTTGGCACATGGTGGCTTGCGACATTTGATGGGAGGCTAACGCGTGAGGGCCTATCCACAAAACTTACCTGGCTTGACGCGGATGCGGTTTTTCGCAGCGCTTTGGGTAGTGTTTTACCACTGGCGAGAGCCTTGGGTGGTCGACATTGACGCGAGCTCCCAGATATTCGCCATGGGTCGGTTTGGCGTGGATTTGTTCTTCATTCTTTCAGGGTTTGTGCTGACCCATGTCTATGTGGCGGCCCGCGAAGAGGGGCGGTTCAAATTTGGGCGATTCATCATTGCGCGATTTGCCCGCATTTATCCGCTCCACATCGCGACGCTAGCCTTTTTGGGCGTAGTCGCACTCGGGGCCGCGCAATTGGGTGTTCCTTTCGAACCAGAGCGCTTTCCGTTGCAAGACCTGCCCGCCCATCTCTTATTGGTGCATGCGTGGGGATTTGCGCCGAATTTTGGATGGAACGGGCCGTCTTGGTCGATTAGCGCGGAGTGGTTCGCCTACCTTGCCTTTCCAGCTTATCTCATGCTGGCTGTCGCGCTAAAGCGTCGACCTCTTGTCCTTCTGGCCATAGCGGTCGCGTTGTTTTTTGTTCTCGATCAGGTTCATTTGCGCCTGTTTGGTGAGACATTGCCCATGGCAACGGAGCGCTATGGCGTTATCCGGATCATTCCCGAATTTCTCATTGGGGTGGGCTTGTATCGGCTTGGTCAGATCCGGAGCCTTCCAAAATCGATCGCCTGGATAAGTATGGCGGTCGTGGTGACCGCCTACCTGCTCTTTGCACATATGGCGGTCGATGACCGCGTGCTCGCGCTTTTGGGCGCGCCATTGATATTCTTGCTTGCGGAACTGGACCGACACGCGGAAACCAAGACCAATACGGGCATTTTCGTTTATCTCGGAGACGTCTCCTACGCCATATACATGATCCATGTGCCGTTCTTCATGGTGGCCTTCAACTTCCTTCAAGACGTTGTCGGCGCCATTGATGAAACCATGTCGACCGGCCTTTTTGCGGTCCTGTTGGTGATCATGATTGGGGCTTCAGCTCTGACCTTCGAGATCATTGAAAAACCAGCTCGCTCTGGCATTCGTCGCTTGGGCGACCGCTTTTTGAAAACACCAACCACGTCATCAATTGAGGGGAAACAATCATGAAGACGATCGCAGCTACATCAACCGCTCTCGCTATGAGCCTGGCCCTCTCTTCGGGTGCCTGGGCGGGCGATAACGAAGACATCATGGACGTCCTGGAGGGCTATTCCGGTGGTTTGGCCCAAGAAGACGTTTCCATCGCCGAGGCGTTTGTCCTGGTGTCCGGTGACGAATTCACAATCTTTGAAGGTTCGGGCCGGGATATCGGCTGGGCAAATTATCGGGACCATCACCTCGCGCCAGAATTTGCGGCCGAGCATGTGACATTTCATGTCTATGATTGGTCCAATTACACTATTGAAGTCGACGAGACGCTGGCTTTTGCCACTTTCGATATTCGTATGGAATACGAAGTGCGTGGTGAGGCGCGAGAGCGCGATGCGCATGGTACGGCCCTGTTGGTACGCTCGGATGACGGTTGGAAGATCCGGCACCTACACACCTCTTAGGGGGAAGTGAAAGGAGTAAGACAATGAATGATCAAGAGCTAGATAACCTGCTTGAAGCGGTCACACGATCGCCTGAGATAGATCAACGGGCCTTTCGTGACGGCGTCTGGGCAAAGATCGACAATCAGGAGAGCTGGCTAGAGCGTATTCAAAAGGCTCTTCGCCCGATCATGCCGGCTATTGGTGTGCGTGCGGCGCCCGCCGCGCTCGCTCTTGTCGTGGGCGGACTGTCGGGAGCGGCACTGGCGCAACCGTCACCGCACGATGATCTGGCAGTCTTCGATGCTGATTCCAGCTATTCGATCGTCGCGATGATCGCCGCGCCGAAGGACAAGCACTAATGCTCCGGGCGGGCATCGTCGCGTCTGTCCTGGGCGTTCTCGGCGGATTCTTGGGCGTCTGGTTGGGCATTTCAGTATTCGAGGGTGCCAATCAAAACGCGACCAATCTCCACGCGATCGTGCATGACGAACTACATTTGTCTGCCAGGCAAGAAGAGGCCATTGAGGGCCTGGAGGCGGAGTTCGCAATCATCCGCGAGCGTTACGAAGCGGAAATGGAAGGCGCACGCCAGGAAATCGGCGCCGCGCTTCTACGTGATCAGGCACTCTCGGCTGATGTAGCACAGGCTGCAGAAGCGTTTCACACAGCGATGGGAGGTTTGCAGATGGAAACACTCAACCACATCCTCGCTATGCGTGCCGAACTCGATCCTGATCAAGTGCAAGAATTTGACCTGAGGTTGGCGCAGGCCTTTCATGCGGACACCGAATGAGTTGACGGAGAGTGAGCATGAAGATGCTCGTCTCGCTCAGGAGGCTCGGGCAGGAAATCATGCTGCGTTCAATCGCTTGATGGATAAACATCAAGAGACCCTGTTGCGGTTTTTAGCGGGTCATATTCGCAGTTTAGATGATGCCCAGGATATCGCGCAGGATACTTTTGTGGCGGTGTACAAAAACCTCGAGCGGTTCGACCCAAATCGCCCGTTTCTCGCTTGGCTTTTTGTGATCGCGAGAAATAAGGCCCGCGATCACCACCGGCGGCGCAGAACGCTCAATTGGGTTGGTATTGAAAGTGAGCGGGATGAATTTGTCGCTGAAGCGCCCGACCCAGAGTCCGCCGCGGTAAGCACTAGCGAATTGGCCCGAGCGCACGACATCATTCAGAAGATGCCTGAAGGGTTACGCACCCCATTATTGCTTTCTGTTGTCGATGAAATGCCCCTGGTTAGGATTGGCGAGATTATGGGCGTATCCACAAAAGCTGTAGAGGTGCGGATCTATCGAGCGCGAAAATTGCTCAAAGAACATTTTTCCGCATGAGGGATCTGCCGTCGGTGTACGTAAACCTTGCAATGAAGAAGTTTGTGCCCGGGAGTGCGTGCGACTTGTCCCCGCCGCGGATTCCCTAGGTCCGACGCTGCCGGGCACAAGCGCCCGACACGTCTGAGGTCGGGCGAAGGAGTGTGTGAATGATATCACGACGATCGTTTTTGAGCGCGTCCGCAGCGATAGGTGGCGCCGCGACCACTGGCCTGCTGCCAGCTTGGGCGCAGACCGCGGGTGCCGCAAATCTTAATGGATTGCGGCCATTGTCGGGCCAAATTTTCGACCTCTCGATTGGTCGGGCGACTGCGCTAATTGATGGTCGCGCGGGTAATGCGATTACGGTCAATGATCAACTGCCGGCTCCTCTCCTGCGCTGGCGCGAGGGCGATGAGGTCACGCTGAGGGTTCACAACACTCTAGACGAGGATACCTCTATCCACTGGCACGGCCTACTGCTTCCATTCCAGATGGATGGTGTGCCCGGCGTGACATTCCCTGGCATACGGCCTGGTGAGACATTTACCTACCGCTTCCCGATCCGGCAGTCGGGCACGTATTGGTACCACAGCCACTCCGGTCTGCAGGAACAGATGGGCCATTACGGGCCGATCATCATCGAGCCCGCCGGGGCCGATCCGGTTGCCTATGATCGTGAATACGTCGTGGTGCTCTCCGACTACACATTCGAAGGCCCGCACAGGGTCTTCGAGAAGCTCATGAAAATGAGCGATACATATAATTTCCAGCAAAGAACCATGTCAGACTTTGTGGCGGCCTCTCGGCAAAACGGGCTGCTCGCCGCTCTGCGAGACCGATCGATGTGGGGTCAAATGCGGATGAGCCCGACGGACATCTCCGACGTCACCGCCGCGACCTTGGAATATCTCGTGAACGGCCACGGTCCGCAGGACAATTGGACGGGCCTGTTTTCACCGGGAGAACGGGTACGATTGCGGTTCATCAACGCCTCGGCAATGACGATCTTCAATGTCCGGTTTCCGGATTTGCCCATGACGATTGTTCAATCGGATGGTCTGAACGTCCAACCCGTTGAGACGGATGAGTTCCAGATCGGTGTTGCTGAAACCTATGACGTCATTGTTCAGCCGCGAGAGGATCGCGCCTACACGATGATGTGCGAATCCATCGATCGCAGCGGCTTCGCCCGAGCAACCTTGTCGCCGCGTGTTGGAATGACCGCGCCTGTCCCGCCGCTTCGTCCGCGCCCTACATTGACCATGCAAGACATGGGTATGGATCACGGTTCGATCGGACATGCCGGACATAATGCCCCGTCTATTGATCATTCGGCCATGGGCCATACCCCGATGGCCTCGCAGGCGAGCCCGTCTGCTCACGGTGAGCATGGCAGCCACAATTCTGCGGGCCATGAAGGTCACACAATGATGAATTCGCCCGAAACGGGCGGTCCGCAACGGCACGATCACCCGGGTGGGCCGGGGGTCGCAAACATGGCGATGCAACCGACATCCCGCCTGCACGAGCCTGGCGCCGGCCTGGCGGATGTCGGCCACCGCGTTCTGGTCTACACGGACCTCAAGAGTCTCGATCGAAACCCGGATACTCGGCCGCCCGGTCGAGAGGTGGAAGTCCACCTCACATCGAACATGGAGCGCTACATGTGGTCCTTTGACGGGCGTCGCTGGAGCGAGGTCGTTGATCCGATCCAGTTCTACCAGGGGGAGCGCGTACGACTGACAATGGTCAATGACACGATGATGCCCCACCCCATTCACCTGCACGGCATGTTCTTTGATGTTGTAAACGGTGAAAGTGACCACAAACCGCGCAAACACACGATCACGGTAAAGCCCGGCGAAAAGCTTTCAGTGGATGTCACACCGGAAGATGTGGGCGATTGGGCCTTTCATTGCCACCTTCTCTACCACATGCATGCCGGCATGTTCCAAGTCGTCTCGGTGACGCCCGGGCAACAGCATCATCAGATGCACCATCAAAATCACACTGAACACGCCCCTCACGCTCAGCACGGCGCTCACCATGGAGATCATCAATGAGACTTCATATCTCGATGGTGACCGCGACTTTGATGGCGATCGTTACGGCGAGCGCTGCGTTGGGCCAAAATCAAGCCGATGCGTACTACCCGCCCGAGGAGATGGAAGCGGCCCGCGAAGCGCTAAGAGAAGGCGCTGGCGGACAGCACCTTTTCTTCTTCCAAGCCGACCGGTTTGAATATCAATCCCGCCGCGATGACGAAGAGATAGCGCTTTGGGATGTCAACGCCTGGTATGGCGGGCGCGTGAACCGGATTTGGGTGAAGAGCGAGGCGGAATTCGAGCTGGGAGAGGGGGCATTTGAAGAAGCCGACCTCCAATTGCTCTATAGCCGCGCGATCACGCCATATTTCGACCTGCAGGCCGGGATCCGCCAGGATTTCGAGCCGGACCCGATGCGCACGCATGCTGTGATCGGGATTCAAGGGCTGGCGCCTTACTGGTTTGAGGTTGATGGCGCCTTGTTCTTGAGCGATCAGGGAGAGCTAACGGGACAATTTGAAGCTGAGTATGAGCTCCTGCTGACTCAGCGGCTCATTTTGCAACCCAGGACCGAATGGACCTGGTCTGCAGAAGACATTCCGGAACTTGAGACCGGCAGCGGCGTGAACTCCGCTGTTGTCGGGTTGCGACTGCGCTACGAGATTTTTCGGGAATTTGCGCCCTATGTCGGCGTTGAATGGTCACGCACCTTTGGGGCGACGGCCGACTACGTGACCGCCGCCGGTGGCCGTACGGAAAACACCGCCTTGGTGACGGGGCTACGAATTTGGTTTTGAGTTTGGGGCGCACCCCAATTGACTGATTAAGGAGAAAGATATGAATAAGTTAGTGGTAGCTGGGCTCGGCGCGATGAGCCTCACAATGCTAGGCGGCACCGCTATTGCGCAAGACCATAATCATGGAGATCACGACCATGGCGCTCAGTCGCAAATGCCGACGATGGAGGAGTGTCGGTCCATGCACGACGAGATGATGGGCGATAACTCGGATCATCATGACCAAGCCTCCCGCCAAGCGATGATGGAAAACATGGACGAAGCCATGCGAACGCGCATGCAGCAGTGTCACGACATGATGCAATCGATGCATGATCACGGTCAGGGCGAGGAACAAAACTCTGGCGATCACGACCATCAATCAGCCGGCAACGGCCACAGACATTAGATTGCTCAAATTGCTTTGACGGTGAGACTAGGGCTTGCCGTCAAAGCGAGCTGCCTATGCGTTGTACGGTCACTCTTCATGCTCAATTAGTGTAGCCTCTCGGCTGTACCGACCGGCGCGAATTCAGTTGGTGTGAGCCATACACCCTGATTGTTCCACGCGGCTTGCCCGCCTAAGTCGGTTGAGGAGCAAGATCCACTGTATGGTTGGCCTGGTAGCGACAATAATCCGAGCGTTCCCGTGATTGCAGATCGCGGTGATTGAAACAGAGCCGGATAACGCTTGTGGCCTGCCCCACCCAAGTGGCCCAGTTTTAAAGTTAGGGCCCGGCGGGTTATGTGCGGCGGTCATGCCGGCACGCCCTCAACGTAGGGCGGCAGACAAGTCGCTGGCAAGAGCGCTTCAGGAGCTGGTGGTCTGTAGC
>NZ_JBSXNX010000007.1:0-34768 GCF_056857855.1 Maricaulis sp. B-26 | reverse complement strand
CTGGTTCGCCGGGGGTGCGGGGAGTACGGAGCCTGCCCGTCCCTGTCGGCTGACCGCGACAGGGCCCGGTGGTGGCCATCGGTTCGGAGAGGCAGCAAAAGCGCTGACTGTCTGTCCAGACCGGTTTCGAGAGGGAGCCCGTGAGGGCTCCGGTAAATCTCCGTGTGCAGGATGTCCCTGATGTCACTCACACTTATAGCACTAAACCGGCATCAGCCGGCATCCTGCACCCCTCATACCGCCAGGCGGAAACGCCGTGGCGCTGAAAGTGTTTCGTCCTCCCCCGCCGGGGGAGGTGTCCCGAAGGGACGGAGGGGGGAATGGTGCAGGATGGGGCGCCGAACCGGGACCACCGGTCCCGCAAGCGCGACCGCGCGCCGGCCCTCATGGGCCGCCCCATCGGAGGCGTCCGCGACGCGGACTGCCGTGAGATCGAACAGATTTCCCGGGGGAAGACGAAAGCCTAGGCTGCCGCCTTCCTCATCGGCTGCTTCTCGCCATAGGTGAGCGTGCGCCAGAGCCATTCGAAGGGGCCGAAGCGGAAGGCGCTCATCCAGAGCATGGACCAGATCAGCTGCACGGCCCAGACGGCAAGGACGAGCTTGACCTGGTCGATGCGCTCGACCTGGCCGAACAGGCCGAGGCCGGGCATGCCGACGAAGATGAAGGTCATGATCAGGGTCTGGGTGAGGTAATTGGTGAAGGCCATGCGTCCGGCCGCGGCGAAGGGGGCGAGCAGGAGATGCATGGGCGCCAGCTTGGCCAGCAGCATGATCGTCGCGGCATAGCCGAGCGCCTGCAGCAGGCTGCCGACATAGATAAGCGCATTGCCGTCGGCCATGGCAGCGGTCCCGAACTCACCGGCGATCATGATGTTGGTGCTGGCATTGGAGAGCCCGATGCCCGCGACGAGCCCGATCGCGGCGATGGCGGCATAGCGGACATGGCTCCAGCTCGCCGAGAGGAAGCCGCTCTTGTAGAGCGCCATGCCGATGAACATCAGGCCGAGCGTGCGCGGCCCGAGCATGATGAGGCCCATCAATTGACCGATGAAGGCGAAGATGGCGTTCCAGCCGATATGGTTGAGGAAGCCCGCCTGATAGGCGGCGGTCCAGCTTTCCATCATGCCGGCCATCATCTCTTCCTGCTGGCTGGCATCGCCGCCCAGGCCTTCGAGGGCCACGCCGAGATAGGCGCTGCCGACCATGAGCACGCCGCTGACCGCGATCAGCACAAGGCCCCAGATGGCGAGTTTCGCGGGGGGCATTCGCCGCGCCTTCACGGCGATTATGCCGATCAGGGCATAGGAAACGAGGATATCGCCCCACCAGAAGATGTAGGCGTGGATCAGGCCGATCAGGAGGAGCCAGCGCATGCGCGGGTTGTGAAGACCGGTACTCTCGCCCGTCCCGGCCATCATGACGATGCCGGCACCGAACAGGGTCGAGAAAATGGTGATGAACTTGAAGGCGAAGAAGGTGTGCGCGAAGGCCCAGGCGGTCAGGTTCCCGCCCGTCAGGTCCATCTGCAGCGTCGGGTTTTCGTAGGCCATGGGCAACATGGCGAAGCCCTGGACATTCATCATCAGAATGCCGAGCACGGCGATCCCCCGAAGGGCGTCGATGCTGATCAGTCGATCCGTCTGTGGGGTGGCCATGTCATCTCCGGTTCAGGCAAATCTGCTTACAGCCTAGCCGCGTAACGGGACCAGACAAAGCGTGCACTGGCCGTCCAGCCCGTCCAGTATGGAAAAAACCTGTGGAGACCTTCATGCATCGTCGCGAACTCATTCTGGGGCTGTCGGCCCTGTCATTGACCGCACCGCTCGAGGCGCAGGACCTGCTGCGCCGGTTCACGGAAGGCGATGCCCGCGACGGGGTGCGCGAAGCGCTCAGCCTTGCGTCGCGCATGGCGACGGAGCGCCTGGGTCGAAGGGACGGGTTTTTCGGCGATCCGCAAGTGCGCATCCCGCTGCCGGGCCGGATTGCGGACCTGCAGGGCATGCTGCGCGGGGTCGGCCTTTCCGGCCAGCTCGATGCGCTGGAACTGAGCCTAAACCGGGCGGCCGAGGCGACCATGCCGGTGGCGCGGAACATCTTTCTCGATGCGGTGCGCTCCATGACACTTACTGATGCCGTCGGCATCGTCCGCGGCGGCGACACCTCGGCGACGGATTATCTGCGCGGCCGGACCGAGCGGCAGCTCCATGACCGCATCCGCCCGAACATGGCGAATGCGATGGAGGCCAGCGGCGCCTATGCGGCCCTGCGGCCGATGGAGCGCTATGTCGACCGGCAGGACAACGCGTTCTCGCGCTTCCTGCGGGGCAATGTCTCGCGGGAATCGCTGCGCGACAGCGTCACCAACAGCGCCACCGACAAGGCGCTCGACGGCGTGTTTCACTATGTCGGTGAGGAAGAGCGGGCGATCCGCCGCGATCCGGTGAACCGGACCACCCGTCTTTTGCGCCGGGTCTTCGGCTAGCCGTCCGGTCTAGCCGCGCACTCTAGCCGCCCAGGGCAGACTGCGCGAGCACCCAGATATAGCCGAGATAGGCTGCGAAAAGCAGCGCGCCGAGCACGCGGCTGATCGGCTGGCGGGCCAGGGTGATGCCGGCGATCGCGATACTGGCGCCGAGCATGACCCAGAAATCCAGGCTCATGAAGCCTTCGGGGACCGGCAGGTCGTGGCCGATCGCGCTTGCGGCGAGAGCCGTCGCGCCGCCGACGGCGAACACGTTGAAGATATTCGAGCCGAGCACATTGCCGATCGCCATTTCGGCCTGCCGGCGCACCGAGGCCATGACGACCGTGGCCAGTTCCGGCAGCGAGGTGCCGAAGGCGAGGGCGGTCAGGCCGATGATGGACTCGTCGATATTCAGGTCGCGGGCTGCTGCCGTGCCGCCGATCACGATCATCTGGGCTCCGGCCGGCAGTGCGACCAGTCCGAGAAGCACCGCCAGAAGGATCATCGGCAGTGACCTGGGCAAGCCGTCCATGCCGTCGATATCGGTCAGCTCGGCGATGGTCGGGTCGTCGGTGGACCGGCGGGCGAGGATGGCGAGCAGCGTGATGTAGGCAATGATCAGCCCGAACAGGATGACGCCCTCGGTGCCGTCGATATTCAGGTCCCAGCCGACCCCGATCAGGATCACCGCCGCGCCGAGCGCGAAGATCGCATTGCGCCGAACGCCCGGCGTTGTCGTGTGGATGGCGCCGAATATGGCCGGCAGGCCGAGGATGAGCAGGAAGTTGGCGATATTGGAGCCAACGATATTCCCCATCGCCAGACCGGGCGCGCCGGACAGGGCCGATTGCACGCTGACAACGAGCTCGGGAGCCGAGGTTCCGAAAGCGATGATGGTCAGGCCCACAAGGAGCGGCGGCATGCGCCACATCCGGGCGACCGCGGCGCCGCCGCGCACGAGCAGGTCGCCGCCAAACAGCAGAATGACGATGCCCGCGAGAATCAGGGCGATATAAAGGGGAGCTGACATCGAGGCGCGTACCCGGCGGTGCGCTTATCAGTCGATACGACGGTATTCGATGAAATTCAGCAAGGCGAAGAGGGCGGCGACACCGCCAATGGCGACAAGAGCGTACATGAGCACAATCCCAAACAGTCAAAACATTGCCCTGTACATAGCGCGGCGAAATCGCCGTGGCTAGCGGGGGGAGCGGCACGAACTGGCGCCGCCGCATCGAGCCTCTGGCGCGGCCTTTCATCCATGCCTGGTGGCGGATCAGCCGCGGGCTGACGCTGGGCGTTCGCGGCATCGTGCAGCGTGCTGACGGGCGCGTCGTCCTCGTGCGGCACACCTATGTCCCCGGCTGGCATCTGCCCGGCGGCGGGGTCGAGGCAGGCGAGCCCGTGCTGACCGCTCTGCGCCGCGAACTCGCCGAGGAGGCCGGTATCGCGATGACCGGCCCGGCCGTGCCGCTGGGGGTGTATTCCAATCACCGGCTGTTCCGCGGCGACCATGTCGCCGTCTATGTCGTACGAGACTGGACGGAGTGCGAGACCGATCATGACGGCGAGATCGAGGCCGTCGACTGGTTCGATCCGTCGGACCTTCCTGAAGATACCAGCCCGGCGACGCGGCGGCGGCTTCTGGAATGGGCGGACGCAATCGGTCCGGCGGAGGAATGGTGAGGCGTGCGCGGGGTGCGGTGTACCGGACCGGACGGCTTCATTGCGAGGGTGTCAGGCCGGTCGGCCCGGCACACCGCGGGGCGCACACCCGCAAACTGCGCCCGCCGCGCTGAACCCGCAGTGAAGACTTTCACCTCAATTTTGCCGTGAAGTGATCAAGGGACCGCGACAAAGCGCGCAAAATCATTACGATGTGCGTCAGGAGTGCCAAGGCCGAGCGAATGACGACCACCCCTGAGGGCGACAGACAATCCTGGGACGCGGAGGGCGATCCGTCGAAAAACGCCCTGCAGCGTTTCGCGGACATGGACGGGTGGACCGGGCAGGTCCTGCCTGCGCTCATCGCCGTTACCTTCATCGTCGTTGTCGCACTGGCCGTCATGGCCGGCGAAGGGTCGCTGCGCACCTCGGCGCGCCAGACCAATCTGTCGACGCTGCAGACCGTGCTCTTCAACACGATCCAGCGCTTCGACGAGTGGGCGAACGATCGCGAGAATGATGCCCGGGTCTGGTCCCAGGACGACCTCGTCATCTCCGCCACCGAGACGCTTGCACGTACGCCAGTGCGTGCCGAGCTTGCGGCGTCGCCGGCCCAGCAGGCACTGCGGGAAACGCTCGGGACCTGGATGACCGAATACGGTTATCGCGGCTTTCTTCTGCTCTCGCCTAACGGCACGACGCTGGCATCCATGCGGGATGCGGACCTGGCCCAGCCCTCGCTCGTCTTCGACATGGTGGAGCAAGAACGCCTCGTCTCCGAGCCTGCGCTTCTGACGCGGCCGCAAATCGTCGATCTCGTCGGCGTCTCGCTTGAATCGGAGACGCCCGAGGTGGGCGAGGAAATCGTCATGTACGTCCTCGCCGCGATCCGCCGCGAGGAGGAAATACGCGGATATCTGGCCTTCCGGATCGACCCGCTGGCGGAATATTCGGCGAGTTTCCGCGTCGGGCGGACCGGCGTTTCCGGCGAGACCTATGCCATCGACCGCGACGGGCGCCTTTTGACCGAGTCCCGCTATACCAGCGAGATGGTCGAGGCCGGCCTGCTGGTCGAGGGGCACCCCTCCATGCTGCATATCGAGGTGCGCGATCCGGGCGTGGACGTCACGGTCGGCGCAATCCCCTCCCAGCCCTATTCGACCTGGCCGCTCACCGAGGCGGCGCGCCGGGTCACTCAGGGCGAGAGCGGCTATAATCTCACCGGCTATCGCGATGCCCGCGGCGTGCTCGTCATGGGCGCGTGGAGCTGGGACCCGGTACGCGATATCGGCGTCATCACCGAAATCGAGGTCGCCGAGGCCATGGCCGGCGCCAATCAGGCGCGCGCCGTGCTGCGCGTCTTCGCCGTGGCGATGGCCCTGTCCTTCATCCTGCTGGCTGTGCTTTTCAGTGCGCACCGCTCCATCACGCGGCGCCGGGCCCAGGCGACCCATGACGCCAACCAGCGCATGTCGCAGATACTCTCGACCGCGGCCGAAGGCATTTACGGTATCGACGGCGAGGGCATCGTCACCTTCGTCAATCCGCGCGCCTGCGCCATGCTCGGCTATGAGGAGAGCGAGCTGATCGGCAAGAACATGCACAATCTTGTGCACCATTCGCGCCGCGACGGCTCGATCTACCCGATCGAGGAATGCCCCATCCACTATCCCGATGTGGAGGGCGTGTCCGAGGATGGCGACGTGTTCTGGACCAAGTCCGGCCAGGCCATTCCGATCGAGAGCGCAAGCTCGCCGATCGACCCGGAGGACAAGTCGCAGGGCGCGGTGGTCACCTTCCGCGACGTCACCAATCGCAAGCGGGACGAGCTGGCCCTTCGTCGCTATGCGCAGGAACTCAAACGGTCCAATGCGGAGCTGCAGGAATTCGCCTATGCCGCTTCGCACGACCTGCAGGAACCGCTGCGCAAGATCCAGGCTTTCGGCGAAAGGCTGAACAACAAGTGCTATGACGCGCTGGACGAGACGGGCCGGCACTATCTCGAGCGCATGGTCGATGCCGCGACCCGCATGCGCCGCCTGATCGACGATCTGCTCAGCTATTCCCGCGTGAACTCCAAGACGACCTCCTTCCTACCGGTCGATCTGTCCACCGTCGTGTCGGACGTGCTGTCGGACCTGGAACCGCGGATCGCTGCGGAGGAGGCGAAAATCCGGGTCAATGACCTGCCGGCCATCGAGGCGGATCCGGGGCAGATGCACCAGCTCTTCCTCAACCTGATCGCCAATGCCCTGAAATTCCGGCGCCCGGGCGTCACGCCCTCGATCTCGATCGAGGGCAGTGTCGAGGTCGGCGAGCACGGCGCCATGGCGCGTATTGCCGTCGCCGACAATGGCGTCGGTTTCGAACCCCGTCATGCGGAACGAATTTTCGGCATGTTCGAGCGTCTGCACGGGCGGGAGGAATTTGACGGTACCGGTGTCGGCCTTGCCACCTGCCGCAAGATCGCCGAGCGGCATGCCGGCGAACTGACGGCCTGGGGCGAACCCGGAGCGGGCGCGGTCTTCACCCTGCTTCTGCCCGTGCGGCAGGGCAGCGTGACCTGACGAAGGGGACCGGCGATGCGGGCGAGGGGCGTTATATCGGCGACGGGCAATACGGTCTGGTGGCGCCGAAGCCCGTGGCTGCCGGCCCTCCTCGCCGGCGCCGGCATCCTGACCCTGCTGCTTCTCGTCCTGCCGGGCGTGATGGGCGATTTTACCGCCATGGCCGGCGCTGTTGCCGCGATCGGACTGATCCTGCTTCTCGGTCTGTATGCCGGGCGACGCCTGTCCGTGCAGCAGACACAGCTCGCCGAGGCCCGCGAGCGGGCCGACAGGCTGGAACGGGCGATGACCGATCTGGACATTTTCACCAAGGCCGCATCACACGACATGCGCGAGCCTCTGCGCAAGATCGAGGCGTTCGGCGCACGGCTGGAAACGCAGATGGGAATCAACCCCGACGCACGCTCGGCCGACTATCTCGAGCGGATGCGCAATGCCGCCCGGCGCCAGGATGCGCTGATCGGCGCGCTCGTTTCGCATGCCCGGCTCGAGCGTCTGGATGACGGGCTCGAACCGGTCGACCTCGAAGCTGTCGTGAAATCTGTTTGCAAGGACAAGCTGGAAGCGAACGGAGCCATCGCCGCGGATGTGGAGGTTCGGGATCTGCCGACAGTCCCGGCCCGGCCCGGCCAGATGCACGTATTGTTTGCGAATCTGATCGATAACGCGTTGAAATATGCACACCCGGAACGGAAACTGGCGATCGAGGTGATCGGCAGCGGCGATGAAGACGCAAGCCGCGCACCGGCAGTGATCCAGATCCGTGACAACGGGATCGGGGTCGACGACCGGCATGCGGAGCGCATCTTCGAGCCGCTTGCCAGACTGCACTCGCGCAGCGAAGTCGAGGGGGCCGGATTGGGGCTGACGACGGCACGCAAGATCGCGGAAACACATGGCGGGTCGTTGCGCGCCAGACCGCAGGAAGGCGAAGGCGTCGTCTTTACCTTGATCTTGCCGCGCCAAAAGGCGAATTTGTAATCGAGCCGGGCATCGACCGGCACAATTGAGACGAGGCTTTCAAATGACCGATGAGAACAGGCTTTTCACCATCCTGATGGTCGACGACGATCCGGATGACCGTCTGCTCTTCAAGGAAGCCTGCGAAGAAGTGCGTCTTCGCAACCCGCTCGAATTCCTCGAGAACGGCGAGCAGCTGGTCGATTATCTCAAGCGTCGCGGGAATTATTCCGATCTGTCCGGGCAGCCCTATCCGGGCATTATCCTTCTCGATCTGAACATGCCGTTGAAGGACGGGCGCGAGGCGCTCGAGGAAATCAAGGCCGACAGCGAGTTGCGCCATATCCCGATCATCATCCTGACCACCTCGAAGGACGAGGACGACATCCTGTCCAGCTACGGTCTGGGTGCGTCCTCCTATATCGTCAAGCCGATCTCGCTGGACCGTCTGATGCGCGTGGTCAATTCGATCGGCGAATACTGGGTCCAGATCGTCGAAGTGCCCTCCGCCGAGGAAGGCGACGAGGACTAGCCCGGACAGCGGTTCCGGCCGCACCGCCGCACCGACGGGACGATTTTCGAATTCCTGTTTCGCGTCTACGGCGAATGCGTTAACCTTGTTGCGCGCTAGGGGGCGCGACGGGCTGTATGCCCGACTGAATTCGGGGGAAATCCCATGAAGAAACTCGTTCTGGCCGCTGCGCTTGTTGCCGGCCTGTCTGCACCCGTCCTCGCGGGCGGAATGGATAATGCGATCGGCAATACGGTGCGGGTGTCCGCCGGCTCCGAGAGCTTCGATGCCTGGTTCTACGATGATGGCCGCTATGCGGATTCGCGCGGCATTTCAGGCAGCTGGAGCTATGAAGGCCAGCTTTGCATTCATGTCGCGACGGAAGAGGGCACGCAGTCCAATTGCGGCCCCTGGAATGAAGGCCTGGCACCCGGCGACAGCTGGTCGACCGATGGCTGGTCGTCAGACGGTGCGGCCATCACGGTGCAGATCATCGCCGCCAACTGACCTTGACGAAGCGCGACCGGCAGGTGCCTTGCCGGTCGCGTTTTCGCCTGTCACGCGATGGGTCGCGACCTTGCCGCATTTTGCCACTAGGGTGCGACGCTGAACGTGAAAACGGTCCTGCGATCACTGGGTCCGGGCCGTTCGCGGATGGGGGAAAGCATGCTGTTCGCACGCCTGTCGAAAATTTCGGCCACACTCTTCCTGTCCATGGTCATGGCCATGATCATGCTGGTCGTGCTGTGGTTCTATCTGCCGGACTGGTTCGGCTGGGTCCAGGATGGCGCCGACCTTCTCGAGGACGGCGTCGCGTCCATCCCGATCCCCGAGCAGTACAATAATCTCGTCCGCATCTATGCCAGCGACGACAAGATCGTCCTGCTCATCTTCACCATTATCGCCCGCATCATGCTGGCCATCCTCGGCAGTATCTGGTCCGCCGCTACGGGGGGCAACAAGATCCGGGTGAAGGACAACGGCCTGATCGCCAACGTCACCTCTATGATGTCGACTCTCTTCCTGTCTTTCGTGCTCGCCATCCTGATGCTGGCCGCAATCGCGCTGACGGCGGAGGGTGTGCTTCACACCATGCTCGACATGGCCGACTGGGTCGAGGACCAGCTCGCGCATCTGCCGCTGACGGGACGCTGGCGTTCGGGCATCCGTTTCGCGGTGTCCGACGACAAGATCCTGCTGCTCTTCTTCACCATCATCGCGCGCATCCTGCTGGCGCTGGTCGGCACGGCCTTCACGGGCATGGCCCGTGCGGTGACCGGTCAGAGCCGCACGCGGACGATCAAGGTCCCGGCCTGAGGCAAGGTGCCGGTCCGAGGCAAGGCGCCTGTCAGGCGCTCAGTTTTTCCGCGAGGAAGGGCAGAGAGACGTCCATCCGGTAATCGATCGAGGAGTGCGTGTCGGGGAATTCCTCGTACACGTGCTCGACCTCCATCGCCTTGAGCTTCTGCGTCATGCGGCGGGCACCGTAGAGCAAATTGTACTGGTCGATATCGCCGCAATCGATGAAGAGCGCCTTCAGCTTCTTGAGGTCCTGGCCCTTCTTGTCGGCGATCTCGAGCGGATCCCATTTCATCCATTCCGCCCAGCGCTCGGGAATGCGCTCGCAGGTATCCATCGTGACCGGAAGGCGGATGCCGAGATACGCCTCCGGATCGGGGTCGTAGGTCGCTGCCATGGCGAGGATCATCATGGCGTGCAGATCGTCCCCGGAGACTTTCGGCGCTGTCTCGAAGGCCTCGACGAAGCTCTTGATGGAGCCGCCATTCTTCGCGATCCGCCGCAAGGTGTGCGCAAAATCGGCCGCGAACATCAGTTCGAAGCCCATATCTCCGGAATGGCAGGCGGCCCCCGCCCAGAAATCCGGATAGAGCAGGGCATGCACCATGGCGCCGTAACCGCCGGAGCTTTTTCCGAACAGGCCCCGATGTCCGTCGCCGCCACAGCCGTATTCCTGTTCGACGAAAGGTACGGCCTCCTCGATCAGAAAGTCGGCCCAATTGCCCATGGCGATCGAGTTGACGTACTGGTTGCCGCCCAGCTTGGTAAAGCAGTCCGGGAAGGCGATGATGCACGGCTTCATCTTGCCTTCCGCAACCAGCCTGTCCACGCGCTCCGGAACGTTCTCGCCGAAATTCTTCCAGTTCGTGTGGCCCGGTCCGCCGCTGGTGAAGCCGACGATATCCACCAGGAGCGGCAGGTCGGACCCATCATGGCCGGCCGGCACATAGACATCGATCCGGCGTTCGGTCGGATCGCCCAGCATATTGCCGGCGACGGCCTTGCTGTCGATGACATGACTGGTGACGTTGCCCGCGGGCTGGTTCTGGTAACGGCGCATGAAGGTCTCCCGGAAAGCGTTTCCGGGACAGGAGCCTAGCTGTGCGACCGCAGAGTACAAGCGCGGCGGACTGCGTCGTCGTCCGATCTCAACCGGCCGGCTCGACGGGCAAGGTGACGTGAAAGGTCGATCCCGCGCCCGGCGTGCTGTCGGCCCATATCTTGCCGCCATGCCGCTCCACGATGCGGTTGCACAGGGCGAGGCCGACGCCGGTGCCACTGTATTCGCCCTTGCCGTGCAGACGCTCGAACATGCCGAAAATACGTTCCGCGTATGCCGGCGCGAAGCCGATGCCATTGTCGCGAACCTCGATATGCCGGACGCGCCGGTCGCCCCGGCCTTCCGTCCGCGCGGCGATGCGGATCAGCGGTGGCGCTTCACCTCGGTATTTGATCGCGTTATTGACCAGATTCTGGAGCAGGAGGTGCAGCAGGGTTTCGTCGCCCTGCACGCTCGGCAACCGGACGCGTTCGATCCGGGCGCCGGATTCCTCCAGCGCCATCTCCAGATCCGACTCGATGTCGTCGATCACGGCATTGAGGTCCACGGCCCCGATCGACAGTCTGACGTGCGAGGACTTCGAATAGGTGAGCAGGTCCTGGACCAGGCATTGCATCCGGGAGGCTGAATTGACCATCACATCGAGCAATTTATGGCCGCGTGCGTCCAGCCGGTCAGCATAGCCTCGTTCGAGCATCTCACCGAAGGCGGCAATCTTGCGCAGGGGCTCCTGCAAGTCGTGCGAGGCGATGGCCGCAAACTGCCCCAGCTCCCGATTGACCTGTTGTAGCGCCGCCGCCTGGGAGCGCATTCGCATTTCCGCCTCGCGATGTTCGGTCACGTCCTGGGCCACGCCGAACAGGCGGGCCGGTTCGCCCAGGTCGTCGTAGAAGCATTGCACCCAGGATTGTACGACGCGCTCTTCGCCAGAGGAGAGCAGGATACGCCGGGTCAGAGGCTGAACCTCGCCCGTCTCGATCGCGCTTTGCCATGTCGCTTGAAAGGCTTCGCGGTCGTCGAGATGCGTTTTTTCGTGCAGCTGGTCCGGGTCGAACTCGCTGTCCTCCAATTCGAATATGCGCCTGTATTCCTTGCTGGCGCGCAGTAAATGGCCGTCCGCGCCGAATTCCACATAACCGAGATGCGCTGCCGCGCCGGACAGGGCCAGCTTGCCGGCTTCTTCGCGCAGGCTTTCCTCGGCGCGCTTGGCCTCATTGATGTTGATACAGCTGCCGGTCATGCGGACCGCCCTGCCTGTCTCGTCGCGAACGGCCTCGCCCCGCGTTCGCAGCCAGATATACTCGCCCCCGCCCGTGAGTATGCGGCATTCGACATGATAGGGCGTGTCGTCGTGGAGATGGGTGGTGAGCGCCTCACGGACCCGCTCCCGATCATCCGGGTGAATGTATTCCATGGCCTCCTGCGGCGTAGGACCCTCGCCGTCCGCGTCCCGTTCCACCATGGCGAGGAGCTCCGGCGACCAGTAATGGTCGCCCGTTTCCAGATTCCAGTCCCAGATCCCGACATTGCCGCCGCTGACGGCGAGCGCATAGCGTTCCTGGCTGCAGCGCAGGGCCTCCTGATTGGCGTGCTGGAGGGAGATGTCGTCTACGGACCCTGCCATGCGTACCGGCATACCGGTATCACTCCAGATGGCCTGCCCCTTGGCATGGATCCAGACATAGTGTCCGTCCTCATGCCGAAGCCTGTATTCGATGTCGTAAGGCTTGCGCGCGCTGAGATGCGTGCTGACGGCGAGCATGACGCGCTCACGATCGTCCGGGTGAAGCCGGCTGGAGAACTCCGTGAAATCCGGCCGGAACCGGTCTTCTTCAAGGCCGATGATTTCCATGAAGCGGGGGGACCAGAACAGCTCGTCGGTCCGCACGTCCCAGTCCCACAATCCTGCGCTGGAACCCTGTACGGCCAGATCGTAGCGTTCGCGCGCCCGGTGCAGCGCAAGATGGTGACCGATCAGGGCGGCGGCTGTTTCCAGCACATGGCGATCCGGTTCGCCGAATCCCGCTTTGCGGGCATCCGGCCCCGCCACGCTCAACGTGCCATAGGGCCGGCCGTCCACGAGAATGCGGGCACCGGCAAAGCACCCGATCTCACGAGCTCCATTATTCGTGCGTGCTTGCATGACCGAGCGGCCCTCCGTCATGACACGGGCGCAGTATCGCGATGCAGGGCAGGCGGTCTGGTCCGGCGCTATCTGGCCGACACGCTGCGCGATGATGCACTGATCGTCTTCGAAGCGCGAAATCATCGCGAAGGGCAGGCCGAAATAATCGCGCGTACAGCGCACAAGCCGGCGCAAGGTCGTCGGGTGGTCGGCTTGACCGTCAGTGCTGAGCGCTACCAGATCGAGAACCGTTCTCTGCGAGCGGCTACCGCCGAGGAGAATTTCCCTGTTCGCGACCTGATCAGCCATGATCGCTCCTTACCGTTCATACGGTCCGAGCGCGTCAGGGATGTGGCGCGCCTCGGCACGCTGAGTAAATAGTATAAGCGGAAAAAGGTGTTATCCAAACAATTTGAAGTTATCTGGCGGGGCACAACCCGGTGGGCTTGCTGGTGGCTCACCGTCAAGAAGGGCGCAATCGAGCTTGAGCCGGCCATCATTACCGGGCAAGTCTTCCGCATGACGATCGAAAAACATTTCATCTCCGCCGACGCCTTGCTGGTCGACAGTATCCGGCTCGCCCGCCTTGTCCACGAGGCCGAATTCATGCCGACCCATATCGTCGGCGTCTGGCGCGGCGGGGCGCCGATCGGCATTGCCGTTCAGGAATTCCTCGAATACCGGGGGATCGAGACCGACCATATCGCCATCCGGACTTCCTCCTATACCGGGATCGGCCAGCAGGCGAAGCAGGTCCGCGTGTTCGGAGAAGGCTATCTGGTCGACACGCTCAATGCGGAGGATCGCCTGCTTATCGTCGACGACGTGTTCGACAGCGGGCGCTCCATCGAGGCCATTCTCGAGGTTCTCAGGGCGAAATGCCGGCGCAATTTCCCGGCCGAAACGCGCATCGCGACGGTCTATTACAAGCCGGCGCGCAATGTGACCGCGCTCAAGCCCGACTTTTTCGTGCACGAATGCGACGACTGGCTGGTCTTCCCGCACGAGATCTGCGGCCTGAAGCCCGAAGAGATCGCCGCCAAGGGCGAAGTCGGCGCGGAAATTCTCAAGCCATGAGCCTGGTCACCGCAGCCCAGATGCGCGGCCTCCTTATCGTGGCCGAAGGCCGCCTGTCCGAGGAGGACTGGAAACGCTGGGAAGATCTGATGATCGAGCCGGAGGTCTGGAACCCGCCGGACGATGCCGATTACGGCTTCGGCTACTGGGTGGTCGGCATCAAGGATGATCGGGCGATCTGGTATAACAGCGTCGCCGACTGCTTTCAGTGCAACCGGTTCCGGGAACCGGGCAAGCTTGAGGCTCCGAGCGTCGAACGGGGCGAGCTCGCCGTACTGATCGACAGCCTTGCCGGCGAAGCGCCACCCCCTTCGAACGTCTGACGATTGCCTAGCCCGGACGGTGGATGGCGCAGAGCTTGTTGCCGTCCGGATCGCGGACATAGGAGAGGTGGAGCGTCCCCATATCGCTGGAGCGCGGACCGGGCGCATCCTCGATCGAAGTGCCGCCATTGGCGACAGCGACGTCGTGGAAAGTCTTCACCTGCTCGGGAGAGCCGCACTTGAAGCCGATCGTCGCGCCATTGGCGTACGTCGCCGGTTCGCCATTGATCGGTTCGCTGATGCAGAAGGCATTACCATCATGGAGGTAGAAATACCGGACGTGACCCGTGGAGGCCTGGTTCCGGATCGGCTCGCCCGCGCCGAGCGTCGCGAGGACGGCGTCGTAGAAGCGCTTGGAGCGTTCGATGTCGTTCGACCCGACCATGATGTGATTGAACATGCGTATTTCCTTCTTGAAGGTGGCGAAGATCTTGCCGCCTAGGCTTCGTCCAGCCCGATATCGAAATTTGGCGCGGAATGTGTCAGCGCCCCGACCGAAATCACGTCCACGCCGGTCTCTGCGATACCGCGTACCGTCTCCAGATTGACCCCGCCGGACGCTTCCAGAATGACCTTGCCCTTGGCCTGTTTCACGGCCGCGGTCAGGTCTTCGAGCGAAAAATTGTCGAGCAGCACGCTCTCTGCGCCGGCCTCGATGGCTTCGGGCAACTGGTCGAGTCTGTCGACCTCCACGGCGACGCGGGTCATGTGACCGGCATAGGCTTTCGCGGCTTCCACCGCAGCACGCACGCCCCCGCAGACGGCGACGTGGTTGTCCTTGATCAGGATGGCGTCATCGAGCCCGTAGCGGTGCAGCGCCCCGCCACCGGCCTGTACGGCCTGGATTTCGAAGGCGCGCAGGCCCGGCGTGGTCTTGCGGGTATGGACTATGCGCGTGCCGGTGCCCTCGACGGCATCGACATAGCGGCGCGTGAGGCTGGCAATGCCGCTCATCCGGCCCATGAAATTCAGCGCGACCCGTTCGGCGGCCAGAAGGGCGCGGGCCTTGCCGTTGACGGCAGCGACGATCTCGCCGGCCTTCAGCCTGTCGCCATCTTTCGCTTGCGGGCTGATCAGCGCATCGGGATCCATTTGCCAGACGGCCTCGATGGCAGGCTCGAGCCCGCAGAGCACGCCGGCCTCGCGCGCCGTGAAATAGAATTTCGCCTCGGCTTGGGCGGGGATGCAGGCCAGGGAGGTCACGTCGCCACGTCCGCCCTGGTCTTCGGCAAAGGCACGCGTAACGGCGTCGACGACGATATGGCGGGGCAGGGGCGCGACGGACATGGCCTATCCTTTGATGGCGGGTTTATTCGGCAGGCGCGGTCATGCTGACCGGATGCTCGGCCATCGGTGCGAGATCGTCGAGCGTCAGTCCGGTATGCCGGGCATGCGCTGCCGTTTGTGGACAATCGCTCCGGAAATGACCACCCCGGCTTTCTCTGCGCCGCAGTGCACCCTCGACGATGAAGCGCGCCGCGATCAGGGCATCCGCATCGCCATGCTCGGCGCGCAGCGTGTCGATCAGGGAGGCAAGCTGGCGCAGCCCGCTCTCCGAGCGTTCCACACCGCAATGCCGCGACATCGCCTGACGGAGGCGGGTAAGGGCAAGGGGAGGAAGCGAGGGCGCTGACGCAGGTCCTTCCCCCTGATGGGGAAGGTGGCCGGCGGAGCCGGTCGGAAGGGGTGAGGCGCTCCGGGCTTCAGGTGTCGGTGAGGTTATCCACTCCGCCACGCCTTCGGCGCGGTCCTCCTCGCCCATCGAGGGCGAGGACTTCAGACACGCCGCCACACGTGCCGCGCTCACCAGCCCTTCCGCCAGCGAATTGCTGGCCAGCCGGTTGGCGCCGTGCAGGCCGGTCGAGGCGCATTCGCCGATGGCGTAGAGTCCGGGCACGCTGGTGGCGCCGTCGATGTCCGCTTTGACGCCGCCCATGTGGTAATGCGCCGTCGGAGCGACCGGGACGGGCTCAGACCGCGGGTCGATGCCGGCGCTCATGCAGGCTGCAAAGACGGCCGGGAAGCGGTCCGGGAAGGCCTCGCCTACGGCGGCGCGGCAATCGAGGAAGGCGCCTTTACCGGTCGCGTTCTGACGATGCACGGCGCGTGCGACCACGTCGCGCGGCGCCAGTTCGGCGTCCGCATGGACCGACTTCATGAAGCGATGACCGGTCTGGTCGATCAGGGTGGCGCCTTCGCCGCGCAGCGCTTCGGTGCAAAGCGGAGCCGGGTCGAGACCGGCATTGAGCGCAGTCGGATGGAATTGCACGAATTCGGGGTCCTGGATCACGGCTCCCAGACGCGCCGCCATGGCCATGGCCTGACCCTGCGCGCCGGACGGCGTGGTGGTCAGGGCGAAGAGACCGCCGGCACCGCCCATGGCGAGGATGGTGGCGTCCGCCTCGATCGTCTCGCGCAAGCCATCCGGGGATTGCGCCAGGCCGCCGCGGCAGGCGTCGCTATCGCCCAGCAGAGCGAGGGCCGACCAGCCGTCGCGCAGATCGATGTGATCGGCTTGGCGCACCGCCGCGATCAGGGTCGCCATGATGGCCGCGCCTGCCCCGTCGCCCTTTACCCGGGCGACGCGGTGGCGCGAATGCGCGGCCTCACGGGAGAGGGACCAGTCCTCGCCGTCGCGCTCGAAGGGGGCGCCAAGGTCGGCAAGGGCGCGCACTTCTTCCGCAGCGCCTTCGGCCAGGGCTGTGGCCGCTATGGTGTCGACCAGTCCGGCGCCGGCCGCGATCGTGTCCTGCGCATGGAGCGCCGCACTGTCTTCGTCGGCAAGCGCGGCCGAAACGCCGCCCTGCGCCCATCCCGATGCGGTCCCGTCGCCCAGCGGCGAACCGGTCAGCAGCACGACCTTGCACGGCGCCAGCTTCAGCGCTGCCCACAGGCCGGCAATCCCGGCACCTATGACGAGGACGGGACGGGTCACAGGGTCAGACCGAGACGATCTCGACGGGCTTTTCCTGCCTGGTCGGGTCGAAGCTGGCGGGTTTGGCCGGCTTGGGCAGGTCGAGCATGGCCTGGACCGAACGCCGGGCGCCTTCGATGACGTCGTCGGGAACGGTCACTTCGTGCTGTTCCAGACGCAGGCAGTCATAGATGTTTTCCAGCGTGATGCGCTTCATGTGCGGGCAGAGATTGCAGGGGCGGATGAACTCCACCTCCGGCACGTCGGCGGCGACATTGTCGCTCATCGAGCACTCGGTCAGCAGCACGGCCTTCTGCGCGCCCGAATGCCTGGCCCAGTCGGCCATGGCGGCGGTCGAGCCGGCATAGTCGGCGGCCTGGACCACATCGACCGGGCTTTCCGGGTGGGTGATGATCACCACGCCCGGATGCGCGTCGCGCAGATCCTGGATGTCCTGCGCGGTGAACTGCTCGTGCACTTCGCAGCTGCCGGCCCAGGTGAGGATTGTCACATCGGTCTGGGCCGCGACATTCTTGGCCAGATACTGGTCGGGCAGGAGAATGACCGTGTCCGAGCCGAGGCTCTCGACGACCTGCACGGCGTTCGACGAGGTGCAGCAGATATCGCACTCGGCTTTGACGTCCGCCGAGGTGTTCACATAGGTGACGACCGGCACACCCGGATAGGCGGCCTTGATGCGGCGCACGTCTTCGCCCGTGATCGAGCTGGCCAGCGAGCAGCCAGCGCGCGTGTCGGGGATGAGGACCGTTTTCTCGGGCGCGAGGACCTTGGCGGTCTCGGCCATGAAGTGGACGCCGGCCTGGACGATGATGTCCGCCTTGCTTTCCGCAGCCATGCGGGCGAGGGCGAGGCTGTCGCCCATCAAATCGCCGACGCAATGGAAGATGTCGGCGGTCATGTAATTGTGGGCGAGGATGACCGCGTTCTTTTCTTTCTTGAGCTGGTTGATGGCGTGGATGAGCGGCGCCTTTGCCGGCCACTCCATCGGCGTCACCACGTGTTTCACCTTCTCGTAGAGATGGTCCGTGGCGGCCTTCACCTCGTCCGTATAGGCCAGTTCAGGCCGGTCCTGTTCTAAGGCTTGAGGCGTGCCGTCCCAGTTCAATCGGTCCATTTTCCCCTCCCTTTTGCTCTCTATGAGCATTATTAGGGTCCGAATATCGGCGACGCCTTGTATGGCTGCCGCCGTCATTCCGCATTTTGCTCGAAGTGAGCTTATGCTGAGACCTATATATGCTCGCGCTGAGCATTGTGCAAGGGACGCGGCTTGTGCCGGATCAGAACGGGCAGGGGCTGACGAATTCGACCGGCGCGCCGCCATCGGGATGCCGGAAGGCCAGGCGCTCCGCATGCAGACAGAGCCGGTCGGCGGCGGCGAGGGCGTCGGCGTGGGCGTAGAGATTGTCGCCGAGAATCGGATGGCCGAGATGCGCCATGTGGAGGCGCAGCTGGTGCGACCGCCCGGTCTTCGGCGTCAGGCGCAGCCGCGTGATCCCGTCTGTCCGGTCCAGCACTCGCCAGAAGGTCTGCGCAGGACGGCCGCGCTCATGGCAGATCATCTGCCGCGGCCGGTTGGGCCAGTCGGTGATGATGGGCTGGTCGACCTCGCCTTCGTCGGCGGCCATATCGCCCCAGACGCGGGCGATATAGGACTTCTCCGTCTGGCGCTTCTCGAACTGCTTGCCGATATGCGCCTGGGCGTGGGCTGTCAGGGCCAGCACGATGACGCCGGACGTGTCCATATCGAGCCGGTGGATGATGCGGGCTTCGGGGAAGTCGATCCGCGCCCGGGCCTCAAGACAGTCGGCCCGGTCCGGCCGGTTGCCGGGTACGGTCAGCAGGCCCGACGGCTTGTCCAGAACGAGTATGTGACCGTCCGCCTGCAGGACCGGCAGCGGTCCTGCCGGCGGGGGCCGATAAGTGAAGGGGCGAGGCGTCACACCGGGATTGTTGAGAGAGGAAAAATGATCGGACACGGGCTGGTTGCGCTTCAGTGATGCGGGCCAGTCCTACACACAAACGGCACTTAAAACGAGGTTCACCCTGGAGCGGTGGAGCTATTCAGCACTCGCAACGCCAGACGACATGTCGCGCGAAGCGTCACCACGACGATAATCTGATGAGCCTGTGATGTTCGGACGGACTTTCCGAATAGTTAGAAAAACACCGAGCATGAGGATGGCAAAAATGAAGGCGGAAACAGCGAATGCGAGGTCGATTTGCACCAAACCGAAAAGGACGATTGCGCAGAGCAGTGAAGGAATAACCAGGCGTTTGAAAGGGCCGAGATTGTCTTGCATGAGCGCCATGCAGATGCCGACCGCAATGATACAGGCGCAGCTCAGCGCGTAGGCCTCAAGACTGAGAAAAGCAAGCGCAGCGAACGCACAAATGCCTACGATGACAACCAATAAGACGAATCCGCCACTAACGCCCCGCATTTCAGTCCCCCGACCGTACTCACTCAAAACAGCGAGACAACATATGATCGTCAATCATGAATTGCAAATGTGTTGTCATGGCTCTTTAAGTCGTGGCGTTGCGAGACCTAATGACGGCAGGCCTGCGAGCGCTTCGCGGCGGTAGCGGAAGAGTTCCGCCGGGCGGCCGCCGGTCCGGCTTTCCATCTTGCCCGTGCCTTCCACGAAGCCGGTCCGGTCGAGAGCGCGGCGGAAATTCTGCTTGTGCAGGCGATAGCCGATCACCGCCTCGACCACGCTCTGGAGGTGGGAGAGGGTGAAATGTTCCGGCATCAGCTCGAATACGACCGGGCGGTATTTGATCTTGCCGCGCAGCCGGCTGATCGCAGTCGCCAGGATGCGGCGATGGTCCGAAGCCATGGGCGAACCGAGCGCGAGCTCCGGACCCGCGCCGTCGGAATGGCCGTCCCGCGCGGCTTCCTCCACCAGGCCGGCTTCATAAAGGAGTTCATAGCGGTCGAGCACGCTCTCCTCGTTCCAGCCGGATGCGCCGGCACCGAAGACCAGCTTGATGCGGTCGTGCCGCGAGGCACGCCGGCCCGGCACGCCGGCCTCGTCGGCCCAGGCGGAAAGGCGGGGAATGATTTCCGCCTCGATCATGTCCGGCTTGCCGTCGCGCCAGTCTTCCCAGGGGAAGAAGCGGTACCAGCTGCGCCACTGGCCGCCTCCGTCCGGCGGCGGGGCGTTGTCGGGCGTCAGGGCGAGATAGCCGATCGAGATAATGCGGGCGTCTTCGGATCCGGTCATGGCTGCGAGCGGGGCTTCCCGGCCGCGATCGCCGAAGGTGTAGAGCTGTTCGACATAGCCCAGCTGGAAACGCGCCTGTTCGGCCACCCAGCGTCGCAGTCCGATCTCGAAAGTGCGGTGGGCGCCCGGGTCGAAGGGGCCGAAGGGCAGGGCGACCTGGCCGCCCGGCTGGGGCACGATAAGGACTTTGGGATCCTCGGCGTCGGAAGCCAGGATCACGGCATTCAGGCCGACGGAGAGCGCCTGCCCGAGCGGTTCCATCAGCCCGCTTCCAGCTCGCCCAGCACGGTCTCGAACCGGTCGAGGAACAGACGCTGGGCTTTTTTCACGGGCAGGGGGTCGATGGCGATCTCCAGTTCGGCCGGCGGACGGCCGAAGAATTTCACGGATTCGGCATGGCTGAAACCGGCGATCTGCGTAGCTTCGAAATAGGCGCAGATCACGTCCGCGCGCTTGATCTTGCGCTTGGTCTCTTTCGAGAGCTTCGGGGGCAGGCCGAAGCGCAGGTGGATGGCGGCCTCCAGACGGTCTTCGAACTCGCGATAATTGACGCCGAGCGCTGCCTTGAAGGGGCTGATCATGTCGCCGATCACATATTCCGACGCATCGTGCAGCAGGGCGGCGAGACGCCATTTGTGATCGAGCGACGGATAGAGCGCGTCGAGAATGTCGAGCACGACCACCGAATGTTCGGCCACGGAGAAGGCGTGATCGCCGTGCGTCTGTCCGTTCCAGCGTGCAACGCGGGACAGGCCATGGGCGATGTCCTCGATTTCCACATCGAAGGGAGACGGGTCGAGCAGGTCGAGCCGCCGGCCGGAAATCATCCGCTGCCAGGCGCGAGGGGCTTCCTGTTTCTTGCGGGCGGCTGCGGGCATGTCGGGACTTTCTCTCGGCGTCTCAGGATGGCGTGGGGCGGGGAGATAGCACTCCTGCGCACCGGGCTCCACCATGAGATGGTGCCTGCCCGGTCATCTTCCACAGCCGGCTGCGCTCCGATGCCGCATCGCGCGGCGGATTGACCCCGCTGTCGTTTCGGAGTGCGATACCACTGAACTCATTTGGGAGATGTCAATGTCGCTGACGCGTGTTGTGATGAGATTGGGACGCAACCCGGATGCCGGCTTCCCGGACGGTGACGACCGCCACGGATATGTCGTGACCGCACCGCTGGACAAGGACGGCAAGCTCGATGTCGAGCTCTGGCGCGCCAACAAGGCCGACTGCACGGTCGACCGTTTCTCGCCCGACCCGGACGAGAAGGCCGATGGCTGGCTCTCCCACCGGGGCTCGCACTGGTTCTTCCGCTATGACGAGGAAGACGAGGGTCCGGACGAGCCGGTCTACCGCCTCGGCGACCACTCCATGCGCGTGGGCGATTATCTCACCATTCACGAAGCCGACGGGGATGATCTGACCTACAAGATCACCGAAGCCCGCCCGGTCTGAACCGGGCGCGGCGACGGTCGCATCTCAGGCCCGGACGAGCACGTCCTCTGTGGGCCTGCGGGGCTTTTGCGGCCAGCTGCCCTCGGCGGCATAACCGAGCGTAACGAGCATGACCGGGATCTCGGTCGGAGACAGGCCGAACCCGGCGCTGACGGCATCGGCATCGAAACCGCTCATCGGGCCGGTCGCCAGGCCCATCTCCTCGGCTGCCAGCATCAGCGTCATCGCTGCCAGCGAGGCGGAGCGAAAGGCTTCGTCCCGCTGCAATTGCTGCGAGTCCGTATGGGTCGTGCGGACGGCTTCCACCCAGCTTTCCGCCATCGCCTCCGGGAGAATGCCGGCCTCGACCGAGGGGGCGAGGGTTTCGGCCAGTCCGTTCCAGCCTTCCAGCGTTCCGCAGACAATGATGGTGACGGAGGCATCGCCGATCTGGGCCTGCCCGTAGGCCGCCTCGCGCAGGCGGGCCTTCGCCTCGGGCGTTTCCACCGCAATGAATTTCCAGTTCTGGAGGTTATAGGCGGAGGGGGCCCGGGCCGTGAGTTCCAGCAGGCTCTCCACGGTTCCTGTGGGCAGGGAGCGGTCCGGCTGGAACAGGCCGACGGAACGGCGTTGCCGGATGGCGTCGGCGACGGAAAGCCTCTCCGTGCGATCGAAGAGGGCAGCCTTGTTTGCGAGCATGCGAGATTCCTGTTTCGTGAGTTGGGTGGTCATTCGGCCGGTTCGAGTGCGGGCCGCTGAGCCGGCAGCGGAACGGGGCGCCTTACGGGCCGTGCCGGTGCGGTGCTCAGCTGTATGGCGAAAACGCTGGCGAGCACGGTGACGAAACCCGCCAGGGCGAGGAGGGACAGGCTTTCGCCAAGAAGGACCCAGCCCAGCGTGACGGCGGTCAGGGGGCTCAAAAGGCCCAGCGAGGACACGGCGACGGGCGAAAGTCGCGCAATGCCGCGAAACCAGAGCCCATAAGCGAGCAGAGCGCCGCACAGGGTGAGATAGGCATAACCCAGCTGGTTGAGCGGGCTGAGCGCAGGCAGGGGCGCATCGGCGAGGCCAGCAAGGGGGAGCAGGACGAGTCCGCCGATCAGCAATTGCCAGCCGGTCAGGCTCGCAACCGGGAGCCCGGTCTGCCAGCGGCGGGTCAGATAGGTTCCCAGCGCCATAGAGGCCGAGCCTGCGAAAGCCGCGAGGATGCCGAGCGCGTCCCAGCTGGCGCCGGGCGTGAGGATGAGGGCGGCCATTCCGCCGATGCCGAGGATCGCGGCAAGGGCCGGCACACGGCCGGGCGTGCGCCCTTCCACGCTCCAGGCGAGCGCCATGATCATGAGAGGCTGGAAGGCGCCGATAACCGCGGCGAGACCGCCGGGCAGGCGATAGGCCGCAACGAAGAGCAGGGCCTGGAAGGCGCCGATATTGAGGATGGAGAGGATGACGAGCCTGACCCAGGCGCTCCGGTGGGGCAGCCTGCGGGTGAGGGCGACCAGGACGAGGCCGGCCGGAAGGCAGCGCAGCAGCGCCGCGGTGAAGGGCCGGTCCGGAGGAAGGGCTTCCGTGGTGACGATATAGGTCGTCCCCCAGATCATGGGGGCGAGAGCGGTCAGGAAAGTGTCGATCCCGGCGCGTGCGGACTGGGCTGGATGGGTCATCAGGATGCCTTCAACTCAAGCGATTTCCTGTCGCTTGAGCTATTGATCCTGACGGCGTCTCACTAGACGGAATTGGGGAAAGGGACTGTCTCCCGGAAGGAAATGACTCGTGCTGACAGGCCCTGTCCAAGGCTCCGTAGCCGTGGACAGGCCCCGCGAATTATTCTTCCGCGACGATCGCGATCTGCGTGGCGTCCGGGCTTACAGCGACACGCGTGACGCCGCTCAGACCGAGTTCGCCGAGATCGAAAGTCTCGCGCTGCTGACGTGACCGGTACTGGAGCGTTTCCTCCCCGGCAGCGAAGAAAGCGTAGCGGCCTTCGGGATTGAAGAGGACGGCAAAGTCCTGCCAGGTGTCCGGCAGGAGGAAGCGGGGCGAAAGCTCCCCGGTCTCGGGATCGAGGGCATGGACCCGGTGCCGGCCGTTTTCGTCCTCGATCGATACGAAGATATGACCGGCCTCCGATCGCGCGAAGGTCCGGCCCGGATTGTCCGCAAGATAGGTGACCGCCTCCGGTGTCACCGTCCGGTCGATCAGGGCGAGCCGGTTGGGCTCGCCGAGCGCGAATGTGGCGACGAAGTCCATGCGGCGCGAGAAGACGTAATAGCCCACCGGGGCCAGCGCTTCTGCCGAGACACGTTCGCCGCTCTCGACATGGTGCAGATAGACATTGCCGGCATAGCCGCCGGGCGGCTGATAGATATAGCTGAGAATCCCGTCCGGCGCGATGCGGGGCGAGTACTCGCTCTCGTCCGGCGTTTGCGTCACGGCGATCGTCTCGCCCGTCTCCAGGTCGAGACGCCAGACGTCGGTTTCGCCCGTGGCCGGGTCGCCCGCCGTGTAGAGCAGGCCGGTGCCGTCCGGCGTGAAGAAAGGCTGATTGTCATAGCCCGGCCGGGTAACGCCGCCGATGCGTGCGCCGAGCGACGGCGTGTTTCCGGACCAGTTCAGCGCATAAATATGTATGTCGGTTCCGGGCAGGCCGGCCGCCTCCTCATTCGCGGCAGCGTCCGTGTCGTCCGTAGAGGCGGGCGTAACCGCACCGGCCTCTTCGGTCTCATCCTGCGAGCCCGAACAGGCTGCCAGACCGGCAGCCAGAATAAGAGCGAGTGCGATGCGCATCAGCGTTTCCTCACGGCAGCGGTCCCGACGCCATAACCGGCGCCGAAGGCACACATCACGCCGGTCTGGCCCGGCTTCATGTCGTCGGAGTGCATTTCGAAGTTCATCACGACGGACGAGGAGGACGTATTGCCGTATTCGTGCAGGATGGCGGGCGCGTTCTCTTCCGTCCGTTCGCGGCCGAGAATGCGTTTCGCGATCATGTCGACCATGCGGATATTGGCCTGGTGAAGCCAGGTCCGGTCCACATCCTCCGGTTTGAGATCGATCCGCTCCATCAGGGCCTGGGCCACTTTCGGGGCGAAGCCGACCACATCCTTGAAGACGCGGTGTCCGTCCTGGTCCAGATGCGGCTCGTAATCCGGCTGGACCTTGCGTTCGGCGGCGTTGAGGAAGCCGAAATCGGAGCGCAGAGCGTTGGACCACTTGTTCTGGCAATGCGTGCCCAGAACCTCCCAGCCGCCGGGCCTGCCGTCATCGGCTTCGACGATGATGGCGGCGGAGGTGTCGCCGAAAATGAAGTGAACGTCGCGCCGCCAGTGCACATTGATGCAGGTCATGATTTCCGGCGAGCTGATCAGGATGCGCCGGGCCTGTCCCGAAGCGATCATGCCGTTGGCGATGTGCAGGCCGTAGAGCGCCGAAGCGCAGGCCATGGTCAGATCGAACGACCAGCCGGTGCAGCCGATCTGATCCTGAATCTCGGTGGCGACCGCCGGGAAATTTCTTTGCTGGGCGGAGGAGGCGACGATGACGCCGTCGATATCGGCGCCGGTATAGCCGGCCTTGTCGAGCGCCTGATTGACCGATTTGAGCGCATACTCCGCATGCGTGGAGACGTCTTCCACGGGACGCGGCGGCATGTGGGGCACCATGCGGTCGATATCGAGAATGCCGTCCTTCTCGTAGACGTGACGGCGTTCGATCCCGGAGGCATTCTTGATGAATTCGCTGCTCGAGAGCGGCGCTTCTTCCATGTCGCCGGCGGCGATGGCGTCGGCATTCTCGCGATTGAAGCGCTCGGCCCAGGCATTGTAGCTGGCGACGAGTTCGTCATTGTCGATAACGCTGGGCGGGGCCCAGCATCCGGTCGATCGGATCAGGCTCTTTGGCACGGTCGAGACTCTTTCTTCCCCTTCACGCTGTCAGGGTAAAGCATGAGGCCGTCCGATCAATGCGCCTGATCACTCGGGCGTCTGCGCGCCGCCTGCAAATCGGGCAGGCCTGCCACATCGTGAGGCGTCGGCCCGTGAAAAACGCGATTTTGCGCCTGCGAAGTCGACGTGCGGGGATTCCGCTTCCTAGCCTTTGCGCCAGACCTGCCATCGAGGCGCAACACACGGTTCTGCGGAGGCCCTTATGGATAGCGGAAACAATGCCTGGATCCTGACCTCGACTGCCCTGGTCCTGCTCATGACCTTGCCGGGGCTGGCCCTTTTCTATGCCGGCATGGTGCGCCGCCGGAACGTGCTCTCCACAATGATGCAGAGCCTCGGGGCCGCAGCGGTGGTGACCGTCGTCTGGGCCCTGATCGGCTATTCGCTCGCCTTTTCCGACGGCGGCGCTCTCAACGGTTTCGTCGGCGGCCTCGGCCGGATCGGGCTGGCGGGAATCACACCGGAGACCATGGCGGGCGATCTGCCGGAAAATCTCTTCCTCATGTTCCAGCTCACCTTCGCCATCATTACTGTGGCCATTATCGCCGGTGCCGCGGTGGAGCGAATCCGCTTCTCCGCCTTCATCATTTTCGGCGGTATCTGGCTGGTGCTGGTCTATGCGCCGATCTGCCACTGGGTCTGGGGTGGCGGCTTTCTCGGCGAGGCGGGTGTGCTCGATTTCGCGGGCGGGGCCGTCGTGCATATCAATGCCGGCGTGGCCGGGCTCGTTCTGGCCCGCTTCGTCGGTGCCCGGAAGGGTTATCCGGGGTCCAATATGGCACCGGACAATCTCGTCCTGACCGTCGTGGGCGCCGGCCTGCTCTGGGTCGGCTGGTTCGGCTTCAATGGCGGCTCGGCCCTCGCGGCCGACGGTGCCGCCGCCCATGCCTTCGTCACCACGCAGCTCGCCGCTGCCTCCGCCGTGCTGGTCTGGATGGGGCTGGAATGGATCCTGCGCGGCAAGGCCAGCGTGCTCGGCGCGGCCTCGGGCGCAGTTGCCGGTCTCGTCGCCATCACGCCGGCGGCCGGTTTCGTGCCCGCCTGGTCGGCCTTCCTGATCGGTGCCGGCGGCGCCTTCGGTGCCTATTGGGGCGTGACCGCGCTCAAGCGCTGGGGCGGCTGGGACGACAGTCTCGACGCCTTCGGCCTGCACGGCGTGGGCGGCCTGGTCGGCGCCATCCTCACCGGCGTCTTCGCGAGCGAGGCGATCGGCGGTACGGGCGGCCTGATCGAGGGCAATATCCTGCAGGTCTGGACCCAGACCTGGGGCGCACTGGCCGCCGCCGCCTATTGCGGCGTGGTGACCTGGCTGATCCTCTTCGTGCAGTCGAAGCTGATGAGCCTGCGTGTCGACGAGGAGGCAGAAGTCACCGGCCTCGACACCAGCCTGCACGGCGAGTCCGTGGCCGGCTGATCCCGACCTAGAGCTTTTCGACGAAGACCGTACCGGCCGAATAGCCCGCGCCGAAGGAGCAGATCAGGCCCTTCTCGCCCGGCTGGAAGCCGTCATGATGGCGGTGGAAGGCGACCAGGGAGCCGGCACCGGCGGTATTGGCGAACTCGTCGAGGATGACAGGCGCCTCTTCCTCGGTGAAGTCGCGGCCGAAGACCTTCTTCGCCACCATCATGTTCATGTTGATATTGGCCTGGTGCAGCCAGAGCCGCTTCATGTCGGCCGGTTCGAGGCCGAAGCTTTCCATGTCGGCGAGGATCATCTCCGCGACCATGGGGCAGACTTCCTTGAAGACCTTGCGGCCTTCCTGGACGAAATAGCGGTCCTCGAAGGCCGGTTCCGGGTCTTCCGACGCGTTCAGGAAGCCGAAATTCGAACGGATATTGTTCGAGTATTTCGTCATCATGTTGCGGCCGAGCACGCGCCAGCCTTCGCCGCCGGCCACCTCTTCCGCCTCGATCAGCATGGCCACGGCGACATCGCCGAAGATGAAATGGCTGTCGCGGTCGCGGAAATTGAGCTGCGGCGTGGTGATTTCCGGCGTCACGACCAGGACGGACTTGGCCATGCCGGTCTCGATCATGTTGATCGCATTGACGATGCCGAACGTGCCGGAAGAGCAGGCCACGGTCATGTCGAAGCCGAAGCCTTCGATCCCCAGCTCGTTCTGGATCTCGATCGCCATGCAGGGATAGGTGCGCTGCATGGAGGTGGCCGAGCAGATCACGGCATCGACATCGGCCGGGGCACGGCCGGCATTGTCCAGCGCCTCGCGGGCGGCGGCGACGCCGGCTTCGGCCATCAGGGAGAGGGCTTCGTTCTCACGGGGCGCGACGCGCGGGCGCATGCGCTCGACGTCGAGCACGCCCTCCTTGTCGATCGTGTAGCGCGACTTGATGCCCGAGGCCTTTTCGATAAAGCCGACCGAGGACGGGTTTTTCGGCTCCAGCGTGCCGCGCTCGATGGCGTCGGCGTTCTCCGCGTTCCAGCGCTCGACATAAGCGTTGTAGCAGGCGACCAGTTCTTCGTTGGAGACTGACTCTTCCGGGGTCCAAAGACCCGTCGACCGGATAACGACGCCCATCACTTCACTCCTGAACCGTCTGGCAAGGCGCGGGACCTTAGTCCCGGCTGACCCGCCCGTCACTATGGAAGCTGCGAATGAGTGGCATACCGGAGATGCAAGCCCGGCGTTCCATGCTTTGACTACGCCCTGTCCGGATGCGAAACCCGATCATCCAATCGTCTCGCTTTCCAGGAGGATGCCCCATGAAGACCCGTGCTGCCGTCGCTTTCGAAGCCGGAAAACCGCTGGAAATCGTCGAGGTCGATCTGGAGGGGCCGAAGGCGGGCGAGGTCCTCGTCGAGATCAAGGCGACCGGCATCTGCCATACCGACGAATTCACGCTCTCCGGCGCCGATCCGGAAGGCGCGTTTCCGGCCATTCTGGGCCATGAGGGGGCCGGCGTGGTCGTGGAGTGCGGGCCGGGCGTGACCGGGCTGGAGCCGGGCGATCACGTCATTCCGCTCTACACGCCGGAATGCCGCGAATGCGACTATTGCCTCAATCCGAAGACCAATCTGTGCCAGTCCATCCGCTCGACCCAGGGCCAGGGCGTGATGCCGGACGGCACGTCGCGCTTCTCCTACAAGGGCGAGAAAATCCTGCACTATATGGGCTGCTCGACCTTCTCGAACTACACCGTCCTGCCGGAGATCGCGCTCGCCAAGGTCCGCAAGGACGCGCCCTTCGACAAGATCTGCTATATCGGCTGCGGCGTGACGACGGGCATCGGCGCGGTGATGTTCACCGCCAAGGTCGAGCCCAACTCCACCGCCGTCGTCTTCGGTCTCGGCGGGATCGGCCTCAATGTCATCCAGGGCCTCAAACTGATCGGCGCGCGCCAGATCGTCGGCGTCGACATGAACCCGGCCAAGGAGTCGATGGGCCGCCAGTTCGGCATGACCGATTTCGTCAATCCGAAGGACCACAAGGACCTCGTCGGCCATCTCGTCGATCTGACCGGCGGCGGTGCCGACTATTCCTTCGAGTGCATCGGCAATGTCGAGGTGATGCGCGCGGCGCTGGAGTGCTGTCACAAGGGCTGGGGCGAGAGCGTCATCATCGGCGTGGCGCCCGCCGGCGCGGAAATCCAGACCCGTCCCTTCCAGCTCGTCACCGGCCGCGTCTGGCGCGGCTCCGCCTTCGGCGGCGCGAGAGGCCGCACCGACGTGCCCAGGATCGTCGACATGTACATGGAAGGCCGGATCGATATCGACAGCCTCATCACCCACAAGCTCAAGCTCGAGGACATCAACAAGGGCTTCGACCTGATGCATGCCGGCGAAAGCATTCGCAGCGTGGTGGAGTATTAGAGGCAGGCTTTTCTGATGGGCTGTATCGTGACATGATATCACACTGATATCAGGAGGCGCGCATGGGCCAGGTCATTATCCGGAATCTCGACGACAGCGTGCTCGTCAGTCTCAAGCGCATGGCGTCGAATGAGGGCAAGTCGCTGGAGCAATTCCTGCGCGATCTGCTGGCGGACAAGGCGCGGGACGACCGGGAGAGCTTCTTCGAGTTCGCGCGCGGCATGCGGGAGCGCTGCAAGCCGACCGATCTCGATCCAACGGATCTGATCCGCGAGGACCGTGACCGGTGAGACCGGCTGTTTTCGATGCCAGCGTCGTGGTGAGGCCCTTCCTGCCGGTCGAAGGCGCGGAGCGGGCGCTCCTTGCGACACGGCGGTTCGCGATGGTCGCGCCGTCACTGCTTCTGGTCGAGGCTGCGAATGCCTTCTGGAAATATGTCCGCCGCGGGATCGCGCCGCTGGAAGACTGTCAGGCCGCATTGCGCCATCTGTCCGGTTACGCGGATTTGCGGCCGGATATGGGGCTGTATGACGATGCACTGGAGCTCGCTGCCAGGCTGGAGCACCCGGTGTATGACTGCCTTTACCTCGCACTGGCGCGTCGCGAGGCCTACCCTCTGATTTCCGCCGACCGCCGATTGCTGGCTTTGGCGGATGACCGTCTCGGTCTTGAAGCGATCGCCCTGACCGAATTCGATGAAAACTGATCAATCAACTCGACCGAACGAGGACACAGCCGAACCATGACACCCGTCTCCTCCTGGAAGTCCTTCGGCGGCACGCTGTCCGTCCATGATCACGAGAGTGCAGCGTGCGCGGGCCCGATGCGATTTGCGGTCTATACGCCGCCGGCGGCGAAGGACGGGCCGGTGCCGGTGCTCTGGTATCTCTCCGGGCTGACCTGCAACTGGTCGAATGTGATGGAAAAGTCCGGCCTGCAGCGCTTGGCGTCCGAGCTGGGCCTGATGGTCGTCGCGCCGGACACCTCGCCGCGCGGCGAGGACGTGGCCGACGACGAGGCCTACGATCTCGGCCAGGGCGCCGGTTTCTACCTCACCGCCACCGAGATGCCCTGGGCGCCGCACTACCGGATGGACCAGTACATCGCCGAGGAATTGCCGCGCCTGGTCGCCTCCGCCTTTCCGGCGGATCTCGACCGGCAGGGCATATTCGGCCACTCCATGGGCGGACACGGGGCGCTGACCCTGCATCTCAAGCATCCGGGCCGCTATCGCTCGGTTTCCGCCTTCGCGCCGATCGTCGCGCCGAGCAAGGTTCCGTGGGGGCAAAAGGCCTTCAACGCCTATCTCGGCGACGAATGCCCGGCCTGGGGCGAGTACGACGCCTGCGAACTGGTCAAGCGCCAGCCCGGCGACGTGCCGATCCTGATCGACCAGGGCGAAGCCGATCAATTCCTGGAAGAACAGCTCAAGCCTGAACTCTTCGAGGAAGCCTGCCGCGAGTCCGGCCAGGCCCTGACGCTAAGGCGCCAGCCCGGCTACGACCACTCCTATTGGTTCATCGCCAGCTTCATGGACGACCATCTGCGTCATCATGCCGAGGCGTTGGTGGAGGGGTATGGCGAGGCGCGGAAATAGGTGCGTGTCCCCCGGTTTTTTGGGTTTTTGACAGACTGCAAAGTACGGGCCAAGCATACGCCACCGGGGTTGGCTTGGGCGGGCCGTTCCAGCCGACAGAATCGAATAGCAAATCCTCGTGTGAGGAATAATTTCGTGAGCATCCAAACTGTCATTTTTACATTCTGTGTCTTGGCGGTATTTTTCGGCTCGATAGGGGGATTTGTGTTTTTCCGTCGATCCATTGATCCTGTGCGCTACAGCGACACGCCTTATGATCTCCTCGCTAGAAACATAAAAATTGGGGGGTGTGAGTTTCTATTGTGTTTGGCCTTTTAAGTGGTTCTACCTTAGCCTTGGGTGTGCTGGGCCATTTTTTCTTATAGAGTGGGGCGGTGAGCGCCGTGGCGCGTCTTTCCTCTCCGGTTTCCCCGCGCTGAACACTTGTCCCTAGCGAATTGAGTTTGATCATTTCAACGTGTCATCCCGGCCGGATAGCCCGCGCAGGCGGGCTGTAGAGCCGGGACCCGTAAGCCCGGGATTTGGTCGGAAGCCGTGGCCCCTCCATCTCCCACTGATACCCTGCTTGCCCACCCCAGCGCGCAAATGGCAGTATTTGCCCGTTAGGGGAGAGTCGGGAAATCATGCGAACAGGGATTGGTAGCGGGCGGTCCTGCCGGGGGGGCGGTAGGCGGGGCTGGTTCTTTGTTTGGCTTCCGGTTTGTTGCTGACCGGGTGCAAGACGACGGCCTTGCCCGGCTTTGCTCCGGCTGCCGAAGCTGTGTCCACGACGCCGCGTTCCGATCCAGAGACGGTTGCTTCCAGCCGCGCTGAAGTGGCGACAGTGCTCCCAGGCAAGTTGATATCGGTTTTGGCCCTAGCATAGGAGGTAGTAGTCTTCAGGTAGATGGCGTTGCTAACCTTACTGTGATAAACTTTCAACCTGTTGCGAGGTATTTTGGAAGAGCGTTGGAGCGTAGAGCCCAATGTGATACGGAAGGACCTTAATATTATGAAAAAAATGTATTGGGTCGTAAATATTATAATTTTCGTTGTAATAGTATTGCTCGTAAATAATTTAAACATACATGGGGTTTGGACGAGCGTTCTTCTTATTTCTATTGTGGCAGCCCTGACTTTAAATCGGTGGATTTTAGGGCCTAGTAGAAGAGATTAGAGCAATGTAAACAGGGGCGGTGTGATGTGTGGACGGCCACTGTTCTGCAAGGTCTGATTTGAGTGATTTTTGATCATTGCGGGTTGCCGTCATGTGGGCGCTGTCAGAAGAAAATCGCTTGAGCGCCAACTGGCGGTTTCGTAGCCTCCTCGCACGCGTAATCCCTTCCGGTATTTCAAGACTTCGCCCGAGATTATCCGCCTGGCAGTGATGCTGTATATCCGCTTTCCGCTGTCGCTCCGTAACGTGGAGGATCTGCTCCACGAACGCGGCATTGACATTACGCATGAGATGACTCTGGCCTGCCCCACCCAAGTGGCCCGTTTTGTGAGTTAGGGTTCGGCTCCAACTGAGGAGTTCGAAGATGGGCCGCAAGACTTACAAGGCCGAAGAAATTATCGCGCATCTGCGGGAGGTTGAGGTTCGCCAGGGCCGAGGCGAGAGCATCGCTGCTGCTGTGAAGGCGATCGGGATTACCGACCAGACCTATTACCGCTGGCGCCGGGAGTATGGTGGGCTAAAAATCGATCAGGCCAAGCGGTTGAAGGCGCTGGAAAAGGAGAACCAGCGGCTTCGCAAGGCAGTGTCGGACCTGACGCTGGACAAGAAAACCGGGGACACGTACCGATTAAATCTTCCGGCGGTTGCCCGCTTCGCCGTTTCGGGCGTCCGGATTGCCCCGGTCTGAGCCGGCGGCCAGATTTGGTTTCCAGCACATCGATCCAGGCATCCGATCCCAGCGGGTATCCCGACTGTGCGAAATCACCCAGCAGGAAAAACGGGGACAGATGGAATTAAGGTGCTGAAAACACGTCTCCAGTCTGCTCAACCGTCCGAACGCCAGTCCTGCCCCTTAAGCGCCGCGCGCAGACCGATCCATACATCTCATGTCAGCCAGCGGGCCGCACGGGTCCAGCGCCGTCAAGGCGCATGCCCGCTGTGCGGCGCCGTAGGCGGCCTTGACGGCGCTGAGCCCAGGCGGCGACATCCCGGCAAGAGGCTTATGGGGCGGTGAGCGCCGTGGCGCGTCCTCCGTCCTTTGGACGTGGAGCTCAGTCTTCGCCCGGCGTCTGCAGCCAGGTCTCCGCCTCGGACAGCACGCGGAAGCCCTGGACGGCGATGCCGGCACCGGCCAGCGTCTCCATGATCGGGCGGACGCGCCGTTCCGTCGCCATTTCCTGCAGCAGAACGGCGATGCGGACATCGGGCGGGAAGACGGAACGCACGCGATCCGCGATCATGGCACGGTCGGTATCGTCGATCATCGGATGATAATAGCGGGCATCGACGAGCAGTCTTGGCGTCTTGCGCTCGCTCATGAGCATGGCGGCATCGCGAATACGCTGGAAGATATTCGACGCATCGCTGACATGATCATGCTCCATCAGCACATACCCGTCGCGCGCGATGACTTTGCCGTCCATGGGATACCCCGAATACTGATATGCCTTACGCATAAATTGATCCGCGCCATTCTCAAACCGATAAACGAGGCAGGTGGAATTGGCGGCTAAAATGCACCGGTCCGCGGATTCCCGCTTCCACGCCTTTTATTGCCTTGCGCCAGATTTGGGCGCACACTTGTTCCACGCTCGCCCAAAGGGCTCAATTCGATGAGGTCTAGGCTTTAACGTCGGCTGCGGATTGTCGGTCCTTGCGCTTGTGTGCGGAGGTCCAGTCATGGTGTGGACGAGTCGGATCATCGCAATCATTGCATTTGGGCGATCAGCCTACAGTTTTTGGTACCTTGCCGTCGGGCTGCTCGCGCGGTTCGGGGTTGCTCAACCGCTCGGCGCAACAACGTTCGAAGCCGAGGCCTTGGGGCATCTTCCGGCGCTGCAATACATGGTCTGGGCCGCCTACGCTTCGGGATATTCGTTGGTAGGCGTGATGCTTCTGGCCCGCAGTGGCTGGGTCGTGCCGATAGTTGTCGCGACTGTCACCGTTGATATGAGCTACTGGATCCTGATGCTGTTTTCCGACTCCTACTCTGCTCTGACTGCACTTGCCGACGGCTATGTCGACCTTTTCATCAACATCGCGAATTTCACAATTCTTATTGGGTCAGTCCTCCTCGCGATCTATTGGTCTCGGCTCACTCCGCGCCATTAGGGCCAAGCGGCTCCCAGGGAAGAATGGGGACAGTTGGAATTATGGTGCGAAAAACACGCCTCCCGTCGTCTCAACCGTTCGAACGTCGGTCCTGTCCCGTACGCGCTGCGCCGTCCCGCTCCGGTTTCCCCGGACGGTGTTCCGGGGAAATTGAACGTGTTCCACTCAGACCGTCACCCTGACGAGAGTCAGGCCCCGGCTATCCAGCCTGACGCCGATATGTGTTCCGAGTTCCGCTCGCCCGCATTTCGCTTTGTGAGCTGGGTCCTGACTTGCGTCAGGATGACATTGGATGGGGGCTGCAGAAGAGTTTTATCCCCACCCTCAAGACCTCCCGCATAATCACCCTCGTTCTCGCACCGCTCGAGGCCCGGCCTGGTTCGCCGGGGGTGCGGGGAGTACGGAGCCTGCCCGTCTCTGCTGACTGACCAAAGCAGGGCCCGGTGGTGGCCATCGGTTCGGAGAGGCAGCAAAAGCGCTGACTGTCTGT
>NZ_JBSXNX010000006.1:0-24968 GCF_056857855.1 Maricaulis sp. B-26 | reverse complement strand
CTTCGCCTGACCACCGCTGGCCTCAGCCAGTACCATCGTGATCGCCGCCGTCAGCGTCGTCTTGCCGTGGTCAACGTGACCAATCGTGCCGATGTTCGCGTGCGGCTTGTTGCGCTCAAACTTTTCCTTCGCCATCGATCTCGCTCCGAAATCTCGTGTTCGTTTCTAACTCTCGAGAGGTCCAGCCTTAGGCGGACTTCGCAATGACTTCCTGTTCAACCGCTTTGGGCACAGCCTCATAGTGGTCGAACTGCATGGTGAACTGGGCCCGACCCTGGGTGGCCGAACGCAGGTTGTTGACGTAGCCGAACATGTTCGCCAGCGGCACCATCGCATTCACGACGGTGGCGTTGCCGCGCATTTCCTGGCCGGCAATCTGGCCACGACGGGAATTCAGGTCGCCGATGACGCCACCGGTGTACTCGTCCGGCGTCACGACCTCGACCTTCATGATCGGCTCCAGCAGGCGCGGGGCGCACTCGTGCTTGGCCTCGCGGAAGGCGGCACGGGCCGCGATCTCGAAGGCCAGGACGCTGGAGTCGACGTCGTGGTAGGCACCGTCGACCAGGGTCGCTTTCACGTCGATCACCGGGAAGCCGGCAATCAGGCCGTTATCCATGACCGACTTGAGGCCCTTCTCGACGCCCGGAATGTATTCCTTCGGCACCGAACCACCGACGATCTTCGACTCGAAGACGAAGCCCGAACCGGATTCGCCCGGCTCGAATTCGATCTTCACGCGGGCGAACTGACCGGAACCACCGGACTGCTTCTTGTGCGTGTAGTCGACAAGACCAGCCTGACCGAGGCTTTCGCGATAGGCCACCTGCGGCGCACCCACATTCGCTTCCACCTTGAATTCGCGCTTCATGCGATCGACGAGAATGTCGAGGTGAAGCTCGCCCATGCCGGCGATGATGGTCTGACCGGATTCCTCGTCCGACTTCGTCCGGAAGGACGGGTCTTCGGCCGCCAGACGCTGCAGGGCAACGCCGAGCTTTTCCTGGTCCGCCTTCGACTTCGGCTCGATGGCCAGCTCGATAACCGGATCCGGGAACTCCATGCGCTCCAGGATGACCGGGTTCATCGGGTCGCAGAGCGTGTCGCCCGTCGTCGTGTCCTTCAGGCCTGCAATCGCGACAATATCGCCGGCGAAGCATTCCTTGATGTCTTCACGGGAGTTGGAGTGCATCAGCAGCATACGGCCGATACGCTCTTTCTTTTCCTTCACCGTATTGAGCAGGCTGGAACCCGTCTCGAGGTGACCGGAATACATCCGCGCAAAGGTCAGCGAACCGACGAAGGGGTCGTTCATGACCTTGAAGGCCAGCAGAGAAGCCGGCTCGGCATCGTCAGCCTTGCGGACGGTCTCTTCTTCGGTCTTGACGTCGATGCCCTTGATCGCAGCAACCTCGACCGGGCTCGGCAGATAATCGACAACGGCATCGAGCAGCGGCTGGACACCCTTGTTCTTGAAGGCCGTGCCGCACAGGACCGGGTTGAAGGCGAGATCGATGCAGCCCTTGCGGATCAGCTGCTTCAGCTTCTCCTCGGACGGCTCTTCGCCCTCGAGATAGGCTTCCATTGCCTCCTCGTCCTGCTCGACTGCAGCCTCGACCAGCTTTTCGCGGTACTCGGCAGCCTTGTCGGCAAGTTCGTCGCGAATATCGCGCTCGTCCCAGGTCGCGCCCAGGTTCTCGCCGTGCCAGACAAGTTCCTTCATCTTGATCAGATCGACGCAGCCCTCGAATTCGTTCTCGGAGCCGATCGGCAGCTGCAGGCAGAGCGGGGTCGAACCGAGACGACTCTCGATCATGTCTACGCAGTTGTAGAAGTCCGCGCCCAGCTTATCCATCTTGTTGATGAACACCATGCGCGGGACCTTGTAACGGTCCGCCTGGCGCCAGACCGTCTCGGTCTGGGGCTCGACACCGGCATTGGCGTCCAGGCAGCAGACGGCACCGTCGAGCACACGCAGCGAACGCTCGACTTCAATCGTGAAGTCGACGTGGCCGGGCGTGTCGATGATGTTCAGACGCTTGCCGTTCCAGAAACAGGTCGTCGCAGCGGAGGTGATCGTGATTCCACGCTCCTGCTCCTGCTCCATCCAGTCCATGGTGGCGGCACCATCGTGCACTTCACCAATCTTGTGGGACTTGCCGGTGTAATAGAGGATCCGCTCGGTCGTCGTCGTCTTGCCGGCATCGATGTGAGCCATGATGCCGAAGTTGCGGTAGTCCTCGATTTTGTATTCGCGGGCCATTATCGGGGTCCTTGATACGGGGTCAGAGCCTGTTCGCTTTACCAGCGGTAATGCGAGAAGGCGCGGTTGGCTTCGGCCATGCGGTGCGTGTCTTCGCGCTTCTTGACGGCGGTACCGCGATTGGCGGACGCATCCATCAGCTCAGCCGCGAGACGCTCGCGCATGGTGTTCTCGTTACGGCCGCGTGCCGCACCGGTCAGCCAGCGGATAGCCAGCGCCTTCTTGCGTTCGGCACGGACCTCAACCGGCACCTGGTAGGTCGCACCACCGACACGGCGGGAACGGACCTCGACTTCCGGGGCCACATTGTCGAGCGCTTCGTGGAAGACGCGGATCGGCTCGCGCTTCAGCTTGTCCTCGACGATGTCGAGAGCGCCATAGACAATCCGCTCGGCGGCGGACTTCTTGCCGTCGAGCATGATGTAATTCATGAATTTCGTGAGATCGCGATCCCCGAACTTCGGGTCCGGGTGAATCTCGCGTTTCTCTGCGCGGTGACGACGCGACATGGACGTCTCCCTTACTTCGGACGCTTGGCGCCGTATTTCGAACGGCGTTGCTTCCGGTCCTTGACGCCCTGGGTATCCAGAACGCCGCGAAGAATGTGATAGCGGACACCCGGAAGGTCCTTCACGCGGCCACCGCGGATAAGGACAACAGAGTGTTCCTGAAGGTTGTGCCCCTCACCCGGAATATAGCTCACCACTTCATGCCCGTTGGTCAGACGCACTTTGGCGACTTTCCGGAGGGCCGAGTTCGGCTTCTTCGGGGTCGTGGTATAGACACGCGTGCAAACGCCACGGCGCTGCGGGCAAGCCTGAAGGGCCGGCACCTTGTTGCGCTTCGGCTTGTCTTTCCGCGGCTTGCGAATGAGCTGGTTGATTGTAGGCATCCCGCTCTAATCCGTTCCTGATCTCAATAACCACGCCCCTCAGCACGGTGAAGCGCTGATGGACGCAAAGAACGACGCCGACGTTCAAGCCGAAGCTCGGACGACGGTGTCTTGGGCTTTTTTCCGTTACCGTGGACGACGTCTAACCTCGTGGGTTACGGCCCGTCCTCAAAACGAGCGCGGAAACTACGCACGCGACTCGCGTCCGTCAAGCGCTTGTTCAGAGATTTTGTAGGCTGCACACGGTAAACACTGCAGACAATAAAAAGGCCGCCGGGTTACCGGCGGCCTTTTCCAAGCCATATCAGGCAGATCGGGCGTAAAATCGACTAGTTCGACCCCTCGTCCGCAGCCATTTCTTCGGCAGCTGCCTCGGCGATTTCCGCCGGCAGGCCCTCCGCCTCGACGGCCGTCTGGCGCTCGGCCAGCATTTCTGCGTCGAGATCGTCGGCAACCGCCTGGTACTGACGCATCATGGAGCCGGTACCGGCCGGGATGAGTCGGCCGACGATGACGTTCTCCTTGAGGCCCTCGAGCATGTCTTCCTTGCCCTGGACCGCCGCCTCGGTGAGGACGCGGGTGGTCTCCTGGAAGGACGCTGCCGAGATGAAGGATCGCGTCTGCAGCGATGCCTTCGTGATGCCCAGCAGGACCGGGTCGCCCGTCGCGGGGCGCTTGCCGTCCGCCTCGAGCTTCTCATTGGTCTCGATGAACTCGATCTTGTCGACCTGCTCGGCCGCCAGGAACCCGCTTTCACCCGGATCCTTGACCTCGACCTTCTGCAGCATCTGACGGACGATCACTTCGATGTGCTTGTCGTTGATCGGCACGCCCTGCAGTCGGTAGACCTCCTGGATCTCGTCGATCAGGTAGTTGGCCAGCGCCGGGACACCCAGGATTGACAGGATGTCGTGCGGTGCCGGGTGACCGTCGAGCAGGTATTCGCCCTTCTGGATGTAGTCGCCTTCCTGCACCGTGAGGTGTTTGCCCTTCGGCACCAGGTATTCGACCTTCTCCATGTTCTCGTCGTCCGGAACGATGGCGATGCGGCGCTTGTTCTTGTAGTCGCGGCCGAATTCCACCTTGCCGGTGATCTCGGCGATCACAGCGTGGTCCTTCGGACGGCGGGCTTCGAAGAGTTCGGCCACACGCGGCAGACCACCGGTGATGTCCCGGGTCTTGGCGCCTTCGGTCGGGATACGGGCGACAACGTCACCCGGACGAACCGTATCACCGTCATTGACGGAGAGAATGGCGCCCACGGCCAGCATGTAGCTGGCGGTGGAACCGGAAGCGAGCTTGATCGGCTCGCCCTTGTCGTCCTGGATGACGATGGTCGGCTGGATCGAGCTCGCCTTGGTGCTGCCGCGCCAGTCGATCACGACTTTCGAGGCGATACCCGTGGCTTCGTCGGTCTCTTCCTTCACGGACACGCCGTCGGTGATGTCGACGAACTTCACCGTACCGCCGGCTTCAGACACGATCGGAGCCGTATACGGGTCCCACTCGGCCAGACGCTGACCGCGCTCGGTGGTATCGCCTTCCTTCACGCGAAGCTTGGTGCCGTAGGCGAGCTTGTAGGTCTCGCGCTCCTTGCCTTCCTTGTCCACGATCGCGACCTGCATATTACGGCTCATCACGATCAGGTCGCCGTCGGCATTGGTCACCGTCGACGGATTGACGAAGGTCACCTTGCCCTCATGGGCAGCCTCGACGAAGGACTGCTCGGACACCTGGGCCGTACCGCCGATGTGGAAGGTCCGCATCGTCAGCTGCGTACCCGGCTCACCGATCGACTGGGCGGCGATGACGCCAACAGCTTCACCGATATTGACGCGCGTACCGCGTGCCAGATCTCGGCCGTAGCAGGTGGCACACACGCCGACCCGCGTTTCGCAGGTAAGCGGAGAACGGGCGAAGACGGTCTGGACGCCAGCCGTATCGATCGCGACCGCGAGATCCTCGTCGATATAGGAATCGGCCGGGCAGATCACCTCTCCGCTGGTCGGGTCCTTCACCTCGGCAGCGGTGGTCCGGCCGAGAATGCGCTGTTCCAGCGAGACGACGACATCGCCGCCGTCAACGACGGCACTGATCTCGAAGCCCTGCGAGGTACCGCAATCCTCTTCGGTGATGATGCAGTCCTGGGCGACATCCACCAGACGGCGGGTCAGGTAACCCGAGTTCGCCGTTTTCAGCGCGGTGTCGGCCAGACCCTTACGGGCACCGTGCGTCGAGTTGAAGTACTCGAGAACGGTCAGGCCTTCCTTGAAGTTCGAGATGATCGGCGTCTCGATGATCTCGCCGGACGGCTTGGCCATAAGGCCGCGCATACCTGCCAGCTGCTTCATCTGGTTCTTCGAACCACGGGCGCCGGAGTGGGCCATCATGTAGACCGAGTTCACCTCGGACGTCCGGCCGTCTTCGCCGACCGACGTCTTGGAAATCTCGTCCATCATGGCGTCGGCGACGTTGTCCGTACACTTGGCCCAGGCATCGACGACCTTGTTGTACTTCTCACCCTTGGTGATGAGGCCGTCCACATACTGCTGCTCGTAGTCCGACACCATGTCCCGGGTCGCACCGACCAGATCGGCCTTCGCATCCGGAATGAGCATGTCGTCCTTGCCGAAGGAAATACCGGCCTTGGCCGCTTCCTTGAAGCCGAGCCCCATGATCTGGTCACAGAAGATCACCGTCGCCTTCTGGCCGCAGTGACGATAGACCTGATCGATGAGACCGCCGATGGCCTTCTTGGTCAGAAGCTCGCCGATCAGCTCCGGCTGCATCTTGGGATGCTTGGGCAGCAGGTCGACGATCATCTTCCGGCCCGGCGTGGTCTCGATCACCTTCGTGATCGGATTGCCCTCTTCATCGATGCCTTCCCAGCGCGCCTTGATCTTGGCGTGCAGGGAGACGACACCGCTTTCGAGCGCGGCTTCCATTTCGGCACGGCTGCCGAAGGCCATGCCCTCGCCCGGCTCCTTGTCGTTGGCGACGGAGAGATAGTAGAGGCCAAGGACGATATCCTGCGACGGCACGATGATCGGCTTGCCGTTCGCCGGCGAGAGGATGTTGTTGGTCGACATCATCAGCGTGCGGGCTTCAAGCTGGGCTTCCAGCGAAAGCGGCACGTGAACGGCCATCTGGTCGCCGTCGAAGTCGGCGTTGAACGCCGCGCACACCAGCGGGTGCAGCTGGATGGCCTTGCCCTCGATCAGCTTGGGTTCGAAGGCCTGGATGCCGAGACGGTGCAGAGTCGGTGCACGGTTCAGAAGAACCGGGTGCTCGCGAATGACCTCGTCCAGAACGTCCCAGACTTCCGGACGCTCCTTCTCGACCAGCTTCTTCGACTGCTTGACCGTACCGGACAGGCCCTTGGCGTCGAGACGCGCATAGATGAAGGGCTTGAACAGCTCCAGCGCCATTTTCTTCGGCAGGCCGCACTCGTGCAGCTTGAGATCCGGGCCGACCACGATGACCGAACGGCCGGAATAGTCGACGCGCTTGCCGAGCAGGTTCTGGCGGAAACGGCCCTGCTTGCCCTTCAGCATGTCGGACAGCGACTTCAGCGGGCGCTTGTTGGCACCGGTGATGACGCGGCCGCGACGGCCATTGTCGAACAGGGCGTCGACGGATTCCTGCAGCATCCGCTTTTCGTTGCGGATGATGATGTCCGGCGCGCGCAGCTCGATGAGACGCTTGAGGCGGTTATTGCGGTTGATGACCCGGCGATAGAGATCGTTCAGGTCGGAGGTCGCGAAACGGCCGCCGTCCAGCGGAACGAGCGGGCGCAGTTCCGGCGGAATGACCGGGATGACCGTCATGATCATCCACTCCGGACGATTGCCGGAAGCGGTGAAATTCTCGATCAGCTTGAGACGCTTGGCGTACTTCTTCAGCTTCAGCTCGGAGCCCGTTTCCTTCATGTCCTCACGGATCTTCGCGGCCTCGGCCTCGAGATCCATGTTGATCAGGATTTCACGCACGGCCTCGGCGCCGATACCGGCGGTGAAGGCGTCCTCGCCGTACTCGTCCTGCGCTTCCATGTATTCCTCTTCGGAGAGGAGCTGGAAGGGCTGGAGCGGGGTCAGGCCCGGCTCGATGACGACATAGTTCTCGAAGTAGAGAACGCGCTCGACATCCTTCAGAGCCATGTCGAGAATCATGGCGATCCGCGACGGCAGCGACTTCAGGAACCAGATGTGGGCAACCGGGGCTGCGAGCTCGATGTGGCCCATGCGCTCGCGGCGCACGCGGGCGAGCGTCACTTCGACGCCGCACTTCTCGCAGACGATACCCTTGTACTTGATGCGCTTGTACTTGCCGCACAGGCACTCATAGTCCTTTACCGGACCGAAGATCCGGGCACAGAACAGGCCGTCACGCTCGGGCTTGAATGTGCGGTAGTTGATCGTTTCGGGCTTTTTCACCTCGCCGAAGGACCAGGAGAGAATTTTCTCCGGGCTGGCCAGCGCAATCCGGATCCGGTCGAAGGACGGGCCTTCCGCGGCCGGATTGAAGATGTTCATGACATCATGGTTCATGTGCCGTCTCCCAAAAGGGGTAAGCGAGGCAGGTCGGCCCTGCCCCGCGAAATAATCTGCAGCCTTAGCCGTTCTTCAGTTCGACGTTGAGGCCGAGCGAACGCATTTCCTTCACGAGAACGTTGAAGCTCTCGGGCACGCCGGCCTCGAAGGTGTCGTCGCCGCGGACAATGGCCTCGTAGACCTTGGTCCGGCCGGCCACGTCGTCCGACTTCACCGTCAGCATTTCCTGCAGCGAGTAGGCTGCGCCATAAGCTTCCAGTGCCCAGACCTCCATCTCGCCGAAGCGCTGACCGCCGAATTGCGCCTTACCGCCCAGCGGCTGCTGGGTGACGAGGCTGTACGGGCCGATCGAACGGGCGTGGATCTTGTCGTCCACCAGGTGGTGCAGCTTGAGCAGGTGCTTCACGCCGACCGTGACCTTGCGGCGGAAAGGCTCGCCGGTCTGGCCGTCATAAAGCGTGACCTGACCCGACGGGTCGAAGCCGGCCTTCTCGAGCATGGCGGACACGTCCGGCTCGCGGGCACCGTCGAAGACAGGAGTCGCGATCGGTACGCCGTTGGACAGGTTCCGGCCGAGCTCGGCGAGCTCAGCATCGGTGTCCGGCAGTTCGCCGTCCTCGTAGACATTGACGAGCGCCTTCTTCAGCGTCTCGACCTTGCCGTCGCGCTGATAGGCTTCGTACGCCTCGCCAATCTGGCGCCCCATGCCGCGGCAGGCCCAGCCGAGGTGCGTCTCGAGGATCTGACCGACATTCATCCGGCTCGGCACGCCGAGCGGGTTGAGAACGATGTCGACCGCCTCGCCATTCTCCAGGAACGGCATGTCCTCGATCGGATTGATCTTGGAGATGACACCCTTGTTGCCGTGACGGCCGGCCATCTTGTCGCCCGGCTGGAGCTTGCGCTTCACGGCCACGAAGACCTTGACCATCTTCATGACGCCCGGAGGCATCTCGTCGCCGCGTTGGAGCTTGTCGACCTTGTCCTCGAAACGACGGTCGAGACGGGCCTTGGAGTCGTCGTACTGCTTCTGCAACGCTTCGACCTCACCCATGGCCTTCTCGTCGTCGAGACCGATACGCCACCACTGGCTGCGGGGCGTGTCGTCGAGCAGCTCCTGCGACACCTTGCCCTTGGCAAAGCCGCGCGGTCCGGAAACCGCCGTCTTGCCGAGCAGAAGATCGCCCAGGCGCTGATAGATATTGCGCTCGAGGATGGCGAGCTCGTCGTCGCGGTCCTTGCCGAGACGCTCGATCTCCTCGCGCTCGATGGAGATCGCACGCTCGTCCTTGTCGACACCGTGACGGTTGAAGACGCGGACCTCGACGACCGTACCGGTGGCACCGGACGGCATGCGCAGCGAGGTGTCGCGCACGTCGGAAGCCTTTTCGCCGAAGATGGCGCGGAGGAGTTTCTCTTCCGGCGTCATCGGGCTTTCGCCCTTCGGCGTCACTTTGCCGACCAGGATGTCGCCCGGCCCGACTTCGGCGCCGACGGCAACGATGCCGGCTTCGTCGAGATTGCGCAGGGCTTCCTCACCGACATTCGGGATGTCGCGGGTGATCTCTTCCGGACCCAGCTTGGTGTCGCGGGCCGCGATCTCGAACTCCTCGAGGTGGATCGAGGTGAAGACGTCGTCGCGCACGATGCGCTCGGAGATCAGGATCGAGTCCTCGAAGTTGTAGCCGTTCCACGGCATGAAGGCGACGACCACATTGCGGCCGAGCGCCAGTTCGCCGAGATCCGTGGACGGGCCGTCGGCAATGATGTCGCCGGACTTCACCGAATCGCCAACGCGCACGATCGGGCGCTGGTTGATGCAGGTCGACTGGTTGGAACGCTGAAACTTCGAAAGGCGGTAGATATCGACGCCGGACTTGGCCGGGTCGAGGTCTTCCGTCGCGCGGATAACGATACGGGTCGCGTCGACCTGCTCGATCACGCCGGCGCGGCGGGCCGCGATGGCGGCACCGGAATCGCGCGCCACGACGCCTTCCATGCCGGTGCCCACGAGCGGGGCTTCCGCCTTTACGAGCGGCACGGCCTGGCGTTGCATGTTCGAGCCCATCAGGGCGCGGTTGGCGTCGTCGTTTTCCAGGAAGGGAATGAGCGCCGCGGCGACCGAAACCACCTGTTTCGGCGACACGTCGATATATTCCACGTCCTCACGCGGCACGAGCGTCACATCGCCGGCGATGCGGCAGTTGACGAACTCGTTGTCCAGCTCGCCGTTCTCGCTCACATGCGCGTTGGCCTGGGCGATCGCGTAACGGGATTCCTGCATCGCCGAGAGGTATTCGACCTCATCGGTCAGCTTGCCGTTGACGACCTTGCGATACGGGCTCTCGATGAAGCCGTACTTGTTCACGCGGGCATAGGTCGAGAGCGAGTTGATCAGGCCGATATTCGGGCCTTCCGGCGTCTCGATCGGGCAGATCCGGCCGTAGTGGGTCGGGTGCACGTCGCGGACTTCGAAGCCGGCACGCTCACGCGTCAGACCACCCGGGCCGAGTGCCGAGAGACGGCGCTTGTGGGTGACTTCCGAGAGCGGGTTCGTCTGGTCCATGAATTGCGACAGCTGCGAGGAGCCGAAGAATTCGCGCACGGCGGCGGCCGCCGGCTTGGCGTTGACCAGGTCGTGCGGCATTACGGTCTCGATATCGACCGAGCTCATGCGCTCCTTGATGGCGCGTTCCATGCGCAGCAGGCCGATGCGATACTGGTTTTCCATCAGCTCGCCGACCGAACGCACGCGGCGATTGCCGAGATTGTCGATGTCGTCGATTTCGCCACGGCCGTCGCGAAGATCGACCAGCGTCTTCAGGACCGCGAGGATGTCTTCCTTGCGCAGCGTGCGAACATCGTCCGGGCAATCCAGATCGAGGCGCATATTCATCTTCACGCGGCCAACCGCGGAGAGATCGTAGCGCTCAGGGTCGAAGAAGAGGCCCTGGAACATGGCTTCGGCCGTTTCCGGCGTCGGCGGCTCGCCCGGGCGCATGACGCGGTAGATATCCACCAGCGCCTGCTCGCGGCTGTCATTCTTGTCGGCTGCGAGGGTCGTACGGATGTAGGGACCGACACCGGTCGCCGGATCGATATCCAGCAGGTTGAGCACCTTCACGCCGGTTTCCTTGAGCGTCTCGAGGATTTCCTCGGTCAGCTCGTCGCCGGCCTCGGCGAAGATCTCGCCGGTTTCCATGTTGACCATGTCCTCGGCGAGGTAGCCGTTGAGCAGCTCCTCGTCGGAGACGAGCAGCGCGCTGAGGCCGTCCTCGGCGAACTTGTTCGCGGCACGTGCGGAAATCTTCTTGCCGGCCGGCGCGATCACGTCGCCCGTCTTGGCGTCGACAAGGTCGCGCGCCGGCTTCGCACCGCGCCAGCGTTCCTTGACGTAGGGAACCGTCCAGCCCTTCTTCGTGCTCTTGTATTCGACCGTGGTGTAGAAGGTCGACAGGATCTCTTCCTTGTCGAGGCCGAGCGCGTAGAGGAGCGTCGTCGCCGGCAGCTTGCGGCGGCGATCGAGACGCATGTGGACCACGTCCTTCGCGTCGAACTCGAAGTCGAGCCAGGAACCGCGATACGGAATGATGCGGGCTGCGAACAGGTATTTGCCCGAGGCATGGGTCTTGCCACGGTCATGATCGAAGAAGACGCCCGGCGAGCGGTGCATCTGGGATACGATCACACGCTCGGTGCCGTTGACGACGAAGGTGCCCTTGTCCGTCATGAGCGGGATATCGCCCATATAGACGTCCTGCTCCTTGATGTCCTTGACGGAGCGCGCGCCGGTCTCTTCGTCCACATCGAACACGATGAGACGCATTTTCACCTTGAGCGGCGCAGCGAAGGTCATGTCGCGCTGCTGGCATTCCTCGACGTCGAATTTCGGCGCCTCGAACTCGTAGGACACGAAATCCAGAACGGCACGTTCGGCGAAATCCTTGACCGGAAAGACCGACTTGAACACGGCCTGCATGCCGGTTTCGCCACGCTCGCTCGCGGGCACTTCCTTCATCAGGAAATGCTCGTAGGAGCTCTTCTGAACTTCGATGAGATTCGGCATCGCAACCGTTTCCGGAATACGACCGAAAGACTTGCGAATCCGCTTTTTGCCGGTGAACGACAGACCCATGTCGGCTCCCTTCGCAGACAGCACTGCGCATCTGATGCGGGGATCGCCCCCGCGGCGCCGTCCCGGATGGCCCGGATCCTGCAGCAAGCTGCGGGATAGCTCCGGCCCGGTTATGCGGCCCCGCCTGGAACGGCAGCGGAGGGACCGCGAAACGTCAAAGACGGGCTAACGGACGCGCAGGATTACCCCACGCGCCCGTAGCACCGTGTCGCATTACGCCGAAGCGTAATTATTTCAGTTCGACCGTAGCGCCAGCTTCTTCGAGCTTCGCCTTGATCTCTTCGGCTTCAGCCTTCGGAGCACCTTCCTTGACGGCCTTCGGCGCGCCTTCGACCAGCTCCTTGGCTTCTTTCAGGCCCAGGCCAGTGATGGCGCGGACTTCCTTGATGACGTTGATCTTCTTGTCACCGGCAGAAGCCAGGACAACGTCGAACTCGTCTTTCTCTTCAGCAGCAGCGCCGCCGGCGTCGCCGCCAGCCGGGCCGGCAACCGCGACAGCAGCCGCAGCCTTGATGCCTTTTTCCTCGAGAAGATCGTTCAGTTCCTTGGCTTCAAGGATCGTGAGGGACAGAAGTTCGTCGCAGAGTTTAGCTACATCAGCCATTTGTTCAATTCCTTGTCGGTATTCAGTGTGTCAGTTCGTAAGCGGAGAATGACGTCAGGCTTCGGCCTTTTCGCGGATAACCTCGATGGCACCGGCCAGACCCTGACCCGGCGCGCTGAGACGCTGGGCCACCTGAGACGCCTGCCCGAGGAGACGAGCAGAAATCGTGGCGAGAAGCTCTTCGCGGGTCGGCATCTTGGACAGCGTGTCGATGCCGGAGGCGTCGAACACGTCTTCTTCCATGAAGCCGCCGAGAATGACGAGCTTGTCGTTGGACTTGGCGTAATCGACCAGCACCTTCGGCGCCGCCACAAAGTCTTCCGAGTAAGCGATAGCCACCGGACCCGTGAACAGGTCGGCAGCGCCCTCACCCGGCTTGCCTTTGAGAGCGATCTTGGCGAGGCGGTTACGCACCACCTTGAACGTGCCGCCTTGCTCGCGGAGCTTGGCGCGCAGTTCCGTCATTTCCGCAACGGTCATACCCGTGTAGTGGGCCATGACCACGGATCCAGCGTTATCGAAGATGCCGTTGAGCTCTTCGACGGACGCTTCTTTTTGATTGCGATCCATATGCGGACTCCCTGTTTGAACCGCCCACCACGGACGGTTCGGTGAAAACGCCACGGACGCGTCTTCCCCCTTTCAGGGTCGGAGCGCGCGCCTTGGCGCGTTCCTGTCCCAGGGCTCGAACCGACAGACCTTTGCAACAAGGCCAAATCGATCTCGCTCTGTCTCACACAGGGCCCGGAGTGGATTAAGGCAAAGCCCGAAAGCTGTGCCCCCTGCGATCTCGGACAGGTGGGCCGGCCACCGCAAAACACGTGGCAGACGACCCGAACAGCCCGGCGGGATAATCCGCGCCGGGCTGAAACTCAAGTCTTTTAAGCCGAAGCGGCCTCGGCGACGTCGATTTTGACGCCCGGCCCCATCGTCGAGGACAGCGCGATGCGCTTGACGAAGGTGCCTTTGGCGCCCGACGGCTTGGCCTTGACGATCGCACCGATGAGAGCGCGAACGTTCTCGACCAGCTGGGCTTCGGTGAAGCTCGCCTTGCCGACGCCGGCATGGACGATACCGGCCTTCTCGACACGGAATTCGACCGCACCGCCCTTGGACGCGTTCACTGCCTTGGTGACGTCCATAGTCACAGTGCCGACCTTCGGGTTCGGCATCATGCCGCGCGGGCCGAGGATCTTACCGAGACGGCCGACGAGCGGCATCATGTCCGGGGTCGCGATGACCTTGTCGAAATTGATGTTGCCGCCCTGGATCTGCTCCATCAGGTCTTCGGCACCGACCACGTCGGCACCGGCCTTCGTGGCTTCCTCGGCCTTCGGACCTTTCGCGAACACCGCGACGCGGACCGAGCGGCCCGTGCCGTTCGGCAGTTCGCAGACGCCGCGGACCATCTGGTCGGCGTGGCGCGGGTCGACACCCAGATTGATGGCGAGCTCGATGGTTTCATCGAACTTGGCCGTGGCATTGGCTTTCACGTGCTTCACGGCGTCATCCACCGTGTAAAGCGCGTCGCGGTCAATGGTTTCGAGAGCAGCGCTCAGGCGCTTTCCGTTCTTCGCCATGATCTTACTCCGTCACCTGGAGACCCATGGAACGCGCGGAACCGGCGATGATCTTGGTCGCCTGGTCGAGGTCGTTCGCATTGAGGTCGGCAAACTTCGCTTCCGCGATTTCGCGGCACTGAGCCATGGAGACGGTACCGGCGGAAGCCTGGCCCGGCGTCTGGCTGCCCTTCTGGATCTTCGCGGCTTTCTTCAGATAGAAGCTTGCCGGCGGGGTCGCGATCTCGAAGGTGAAGGACTTGTCGTTGAAGACGGTGATGGTGGTCGGGATCGGCATCCCTTTTTCCATCTCCTGGGTCTTCGCGTTGAAGGCCTTGCAGAATTCCATGATGTTCACGCCGCGCTGACCCAGGGCCGGGCCGATCGGCGGGGACGGGTTTGCAGCGCCCGCGGGCACTTGCAGCTTGATATAGCCGTCAATTTTCTTGGCCATGTTCCCACTCCATTAAAAGAACGCGCCCATCGCGTTCCCGGGGTTTGCGGTACGGCCCGGCATGGACTTTTCGCCGGCACCTCCCGCAGTCACACGCGCTACTGGATCTTCTCCACCTGCGCGTATTCGAGTTCGACCGGGGTCGCCCGGCCGAAGATGTTGATCGCCACCTTCAGGCGGCCATTCTCGTCGTCCACTTCCTCGACAACGCCATTGAAGCTCTGGAAGTGACCATCGATGACATTGACCGTCTCGCCGACTTCGTAGCTGACGGTCGGACGCGGACGCTCCGCATCCTCTTCCATCTGGCCGAGGATACGCTTCACCTCGTTCTCGGAGACCGGGATGGGCTTTTTGCCCGACCCCAGGAAGCCGGTGACTTTCGGCGTGGAAGTGACGAGGTGATAGGCTTGGTCGGTCATGTCCATCTTCACGAGGACATAGCCCGGAAAATACTTGCGCTCGGCGTTGATCTTGCGGCCCTTGCGAACTTCGACGACATCCTCGGTCGGAACCAGGATTTCCTCGAACTTGTCCTCAAGCCCCTGGATCTGAGCTTCGGTCCGGATCGCGTCTGCGACCTTCTTCTCGAAGTTCGAATAGGCATGCACGATGTACCACTTGGCAGACATACAGCCCCCTCCTTAAGACGCGCCGAAAGACAACAGGAACTGGACGACCCAGCTGATAATCGAATCCACGCCCCAGAAGAACAGCATGGCAAGCGTCGCAAGGATCATGACCATGACCGTCGAAACGATGGTCTCGCTCCGCGACGTCCACGTCACCTTGCGCGCTTCCTGGCGAACCTGGCCCAGATACTGGAAGGGACCGACACGCTTTTTCTTGGGCGTGGCAGTGTCAGCCTTCGACTGAGCCGGCGTCTTGGTCTTCGCGTTTCGCGTCATTCCGTTCCATCTGGCCCGCTCGGGCCCTGCTTTCAAGCGGCCTGCCGGTCCGGCAGTGCCAAAAATTCGTCAGCGCGGCATGGCAGGGGCGGAGGGACTCGAACCCCCGACCCTCGGTTTTGGAGACCGATGCTCTACCAACTGAGCTACACCCCTAGACCGCGCACGCGGATTATCACGGCAACACTGTTACCGTCACATCCGAAGCGCAGCTCTCTACAACGCGCGAGCCCGGATGAAAACAGCTAAAACGCAGATTGTTGCCGGCGACTGCGTCAGGGCTCTCCACGAAGACCGCCGATCAGGCGGTTTTTCCCGCCGCACGAAGTGTCCAGCCGGCCGGCGGCGAGGCCGGATCCATCACCAGATCCGCAATGGTGACATCCTCGAGACCGGCCTGTTTCAACTGCTCCACGGCGTCCGCCATGGCCGATGCATCAAGCGCGGCGCCGACCATTGATTCCATGCGGACGCGGAAAGCCGCCAGGTCGACGGTCTGCCCCTCGATCCAGCGTTCGATGTCCGCCGTATTGTAATTCCGTCTCCGCTGGTCGAGCTGCCGCATATCCCCCAGCAAACGCTGGACATGATCGCGCGCCGATCCCGGAGCCGCTTCAAGCAGGACGGCAGCGACCGCGTCGGATGCGCTCGCCACGTCTTTCATGGGGCGTTCGAGCGCCTTCGGTGCCGCGGTCCCTGCCCCGACCTTCGCCGCCATTTTCATATAGCGCCGGAAGTGCCGCAGGAGGCCGTTTTCCTCCACGGCGGTGAGGACATCCAGATTGCCCTGGCATTCCCGCTGTATGGCACCGCCATGCTTGTGCACAACAGCGAGGAACAAGCCTTCCTCTGCTGTAACGCGACCCGCTTCGGCAAACGCGCCCTGCCCCGCATATTCAAGCCCGTACTGGCTCGCCACGATGTCGAAACCCCCATCCTTGTAGGGCAAGCGGGCTGCATCGCCCGCTGCGGCGAACACAGGTGGCTCGAGCTGTCGTGCAGCCAATTCCACGAGAGCCGGATGAGCATAGTCGCTGCAATGAATTTCGAGCTGGGCGCCGGCGTCGCGGGCACAGGCCATCGCAGTACGGGAGATCACCCCTGCCCCGCAAGCGACGTCCAGCATTCGGAGACGGCAACCTGGGACCAGAACCGGCCGGAAGGCCTCCTCCCAGTGGGATCGGAGAATGGCGGCCTGACGCTCACCGTGCACGGCGCGCGAATTCACGAGCCCGCTCTCGTCCCAGAAACTGGCCCACGCATGGGGCGCGGCTGGGATTTTCGATGCCTGGATCATCGCATTATTGTGACCAAACCCCACCGTAGCGGCAAGCTTTCTACACTGTCGTTTTCACTGAATTCACAAAGAAAAAGGGCGGGTCAAAGACCCGCCCTTTCCCATCTACGCTTGCGCGTGGATTAGAAGCGCATGGTGCCGCTCACGAAGAGACGACGGCCAAGCGTGTCATACGTCGCCGGCCAGGTGTTGGCCTGCTCCGAAGCGGTCGTACCGAGGATCGGCACTTCCACGTCGGTGACGTTCTGAACACCGATGGTGGTCGTGAACGTCTCGTTGACGTCGTAGGAGAAGGTCACGTCGAAGTAATTCTTCGCCTCGATGTCGTCCGAGAGATCGGACACGATGCCAGCCGTCGTGGCGTCGGCGTCAACCGCGCCGATGTGGCGCCAGCGGACAGACGTCGTGAACGGACCGGAGTACCAGCTCGTCTGCATGGAGTGCTTGTACTCAGGCGTCGGCTCGCCGCAGTCCAGACCGTAGACACCGGCACACTCGATGAGCGGCGACGTCGGGGTGTTCTGCGTGTCGGCAACCATCGTGTAACCACCGTAGTAGGTCACAGCGATGTCACCCGGCAGGCCGAGAACGTCAGCACCGAAGGAGTAATCGACGCGGAGGTCGACACCTTCCGACTCCAGCTCACCAATATTGATCGGCGAGAGGTTCGGGAAGAACGGGCTGGCGATTTCACCGGAGGTCGGATTACGAACGCCCGGAGCCGCAACAACATCACACGCGGTCTGAATGTTCGAGATGTAGCACTCGTTCAGCAGCGTCTGAAGCGGGACCGTGGTGATCGCGTCTTCGATGGAGATGTTGTAGTAGTCCAGCTGGATCGTCAGACCCTCGATCGCCGCCGGCTCGATGACCGCACCGATCGTGTAGGTGTCAGCAACTTCCTCGGAGAGGTTCGGGTTGCCGCCAAACAGGGCTTCGATCTGACCGTTCGACTGAACGCCGGCCGTACCGACCAGAGCCGCCGGGACACCGGCCGCGATGCAGTTGGCGTCGATCGTAGCAGCGCTGTACGAACCGAAACCACCGCCGGCGCACGGGTCCTGGGCACCCGGGAAGCCGTTGGTGAACGGAGCGAACAGGTTGCCGACGTTCGGCGCACGAACAGCGCGGTTGAAGTTGCCGCGGAAGCGAACCTGATCGTTCACCTGCCAGGACAGACCAACAGCGAAGGTCTCCGTGTTGCCGACTGTGTTGTACTCGGACGCACGGAAGGCCGCGTTCAGAGCGAGCGACTCGATCATTTCCTTGCCGGTGACAAGCGGAATTTCCGCTTCGGCGAAGAATTCGTAGACGTCAACCACACCGGAGATCGGCAGAGACTGGTTGAAGCCACGAACGTCCGGGCCCAGCACGGAGTCCGGAATGGAGCGAGCTTCAGCTTCGCGGTACTCGACACCAAGGACGAGGGCCGGAGCATATTCAGCCGACGGCAGCTGGAAGGCCGGCAGTTCGCCGGAAACCGTGGCAACCGTCTGGAACATCTGGACTTCGTCGATCTGAGCACCGGTACGACCGATGTACTCAGCCGCTTCAGCCGAGACCTGGCCGGGGCCAGCGAAGATGTTCAGGGCCGGAGCCGTACAACCGCTGGCGATGGCCGTCGGGCCACCGTCGCAGAGCAGGGCATCCTGGAACGCGGCGACAGAAATGTTGCCGGACTGGATCTGCGAGATCGACGAACGCGAGTAGTTCACGAACGCGTCGTAGGACCAGTTCTCGTTGATGTCACCGCGAGCACCGAAGACCAGCTGGAAGGCGTTCGTGTCACGCAGAGAGTTACGCGTGCCGAGTTCTTCCATCCGGCGGTTCAGACGGATCGTCGCCGTGCCGTCGCCATTATTGGACGTCGGGTCGTTGGCAATGATGGCCTGCAGATCAGCCGGGATCAGCGGGTTGTCGAGGTTGATGTCCATCGTCAGCGAACCCGTCGGCGTCGGAGCCAGCTGGGAGTCGACAACGTTGTTGGCGTAGACGCCACGGCCATACAGCTCAAGGTGCTCGTTAACTTCATACGTGGCGAAAGCCGAGAAGTTGTAGCGCTCTTGCGGCAGCTGCAGGTAGTTGGCCGGTGCGTAGTTGTAGAAGTCGGTGTTCAGATCGGTACCACCACCGAACGGGCCGAAACGCAGGCCGCGCAGGTTGGCAGACTCGTCGATCCACAGACCGAAGCAACCATTGTTCACGCAGTTCGGGTCGAACGCCTGAATGTCGCCCTGGGTCAGACCGAAGTTCGTGGAGCCACCGCCACGGAAGCGGGTGCCCGGAATGTTGGTCGAACCACCGAGGATGAAGCCGAGGTCGGCATTGCCCGTACCCGGATCCCAGAAGGTCAGCGACGAGAAGTCACGATCGCCCTGGAAGACGGCTTCACGGTTGGTGTAGCCCATCGACAGGACAGCGTTACCGCGGCCATTGTCGAAGTTGCCACCCATCGTGATGGACACGTTGGTGATGTCACCATCAAGGTCGCCGAGGGACGTCTCGTGCGAAGCGTTGACTTCAACGCCTTCGAAGTCGTCCTTCATGATGAAGTTCACAACACCGGCAACAGCGTCAGAACCGTAAACGGCCGAAGCACCACCGGTCACGATGTCGACGGACTCGACAAGCGCGGCGGGGATGTTGTTCAGGTCGACGATCTGGGCCGGACCCGAACCGACGAAACGCTGACCGTCAACGAGGACCAGCGTACGGGCGGTGCCGAGGCCGCGAAGGCTGACCGTGGCGGTACCGTTACCCGGGTTGTTGGACGTCGAGTCAAACGCCGGCACGACCTGCGGCAGCGTATTGATGAAGTCTTCGGTGTTGATGGTGTTCACAACAGCAAGCTGCTCGGCCGTCACGTTCGTGATCGGGCTCGGGGCAACGGTGTCGGTGCGCTGAATGCGCGAACCGGTAACGACAACGACGTCGTCATCCGCGTCCTGCGCCATCACCGGTGCCGTAGCTGCCAGGCCACCGATGAGGGTGCTCGCCATAAGGCAAGCCTTCAAAGAAGTCGGTCTCACTCTAAATCCCTCCGAGTAAGGTTTGACATGGGAAGGCTACCTTTCCGATTACGCGACAAAGGCAGTGCTCCCCCCGCTCAGCAGGGCACACGATTCCCCGCCTTATTTGCAAAGTACCCATGCAGAATGGGAGGGGTCAATGACACAACACTGTCATAACAGGGCTTTCCGAGCATTTCGGTCGCACTGTGGCGGAATTGCCGCATACCGATATGACGCGGACTCTGCGGCTATCGCCCCAACATCTTGTAACCGGTCAGCGCGTCTCAGCGGGCACGAGATCGAAAGGCGCGGTCACACGAACCTCGTCGCTTTCGAACGGCTCGACGCCGTGCCACATATAGGACGGGAAGAAGATCGCATGCCCCGGTTCCGGGCAGATATACCGCTCCGCGGGAAGCTCAAGACCGGCAACGCCGGACGCGCCCAGCCTGAGCCAGCCGGCTCGCTCCCCATCGCGAACGCTTTGCGGCACGCAGACATAATAGCTGGCGCTGATCCAGCCGGCCGGATGAATGTGATCGACGTGGCCGCCACCGGAACGCAGGCGCACCGACCAGGCGCCGGTCAATTCGAGATCGGCCGATTTTCGCCTCAGAAATGGGTGAACAGGGTCATCCGGAAGGCCCGCAACAAACTGACTGGCCGCCTTCAGCAGAGCGTCGCCAAGGGCACCGATGACGGGGTCGTCCGTGTCCCAGAGCCGCCCCGGCGATTGCGTCCCGCCAAACAAAGTTTGCTCAAGCGGCTGGGCTTCCGTTGCGTGAAGGCGTTCAAGGCGATCAGCGAGCTCCGCATTGAACGCGTCGAGGCTGTCGAATCCGGGCGGTGTCTCGATCCGGATCTTCGCCGTCATGCGGTCGTAATCGTAGAAGTAGCGATAGCGCACATCATCCATGGCTCGCCAGGCCAGGGATTTCAAAGCCACGTGTTTCTGGAGATGCGGCTTGGGAGGTTCGGACTGAAGCAGTGACAGTGCCTGCTCGAACCGCGACGTGGCAAGGCAGGCTTCGACCAGCTGGTGCCGGATTTCGAAATCGGAGCGCCCTGAGGCCTCGAAAGCCGCCTCGATATCCTCCAACGCCCCAGCCCGGTCTCCGGACAAGCCCCGCAATTCACCCCGCAGCGCACGCGCACGTGCGTGGCCGGCATCGAGGTTCACAGCCCTGTCGGCGGCAATCCGCCCGCGATCGACCTGCCCGGTCCTCATCCGGACTCGTGCCAGAACATAGGCGAGTTCAGGGTCGGGATGCGCCTCGAGCGCCTCTTCCAGATAAGCTGTCGCCCCGTCTCCCGCTCCACTCTCCCAGAGCAGACCGGCAAGGTCCTTGTGGATGTCCGCCCGCGTCGGTGCTGCCCGCATGGCAGCGAGATAGGCCTCGCGCGCGTCTTGCGGTCGATTCAGCGTTCGTAGCGTATGGCCGCGCTGAAACTGAGCTTCCGCAAAGCCGGGTTGCTGCCGGCACGCTTCGTCAAGGTCGGCTAGCGATGCCTCGGCTCGCCCCATACCACGAAGCAGTGCTCCACGATTGACCCGGACGAGATGCGCGGCAGGCTCCAGTCGAAGCGCCTGATCGAAAGCCTCGAGCGCCCCCGCTTCGTCATCGATTGCCAACCGGGCATTGCCAAGCGCGTTGTGTGCCATCACATGGCCTGGATGCCGGGCGATCAGGGCCTCAAGCACCTCGATCGCATCATTCGCCTGGCCGGCCCGGTCAAGCGCCAATCCGAGATTCAGGCGCGCATCGGCGAAGTCCGGCCGGACCTCGATCGCCGACCGGTAGGCGGCCGCGGCAGATTCGGCGTCTCCGCTGCGCAGACGAAGATTGCCAAGATTGTTCAGGACTGCGTGGCGCTGCGGATGATTTTTCGACGCCTCCATCAGGTCTGCTTCGCCTGCCTCGAACTGCCCCATGTTTCCACGGGCCATGCCCCGCAAATGCAATGCATCCGCCTGATGCGGATGACTGGCAAGAATGGTTGTCAGCAATTGTTCCGCTTCAGCCGGCTGGCCGGACTGCAACAGCGTCACCGCTCGCTGCAGGTCCGCCATCATGACGCGGACCTCCCCTGCCCTCGCCCGAACAGTCGGGAGATGAAGCCCTGACGGGCAGACGAGCCTGCCTCTTCCTTTGCCGCAGAACCGCTATCGCTGTCCGCAGTCGCACCAGCCGCATCCCGCCAGGCGCCGGTTTGAGGATCGACACCCAGCTCTGCCACGGCATCATCGAAACCTCGGAGAAAAGCCGAATAGGGTGTGGTCGAATCAAGATGATCCGGCGATGGCGGTTTGCGCACCTGAACAGCGCTGAACGTCATCACCGCACGATCCTGCTGGTAGAACTCAAGACAATTGCGGCTCCAGCTCATACCTGCCCGCGCGAGCACATGGCGCAAGGTCGGCTCGAATTCGCCGACGAGTGTTTCGTACTGGATCATCGTGAACCGGTCGGGCAGGCTCGTTTCCCAGTGCCGGCACAATTGCGAATGCTGGGCGTAATAATGCGCAATATCGCCCAGATCGTGCGCGAACGGCCACATCCGGGAGAAGTTGCGGCGGTAGATGGAGAACGCGGTCTCTATCGGCTTGCGGCGGATATGGATGATCGGCGCATCCGGGAAGAGGCGCCGGATCAGCCCCACCGCGAGGAAATTCGAGGGTTGTTTGTCCGTAACGTAACGCGCACCTTCGAGACCGAATTCCCGAAACTGACCAAGATAGCGGCGGCGCCAGTCTTCCAGTTTATGCTCGGGTATCTCCCCGCCCGACCAGCCCGTTTCCTGCGCCCAGCGCATGAACTCTTCGAAAATGAACGGGATGGCGCTGAGCTCACCGCCGGCAACCGCCTCCTCATGCGCCGAAATCGCGGCTTCGATGAGAGTCGTACCCGAACGCGGCATACCAACGATAAAGACCGGGACGGGCCCCGCTCCCTGCCCGGTATTCCCCCCGGCATTCTCGTGAGCAAACACGTCAGAAAGCCAAGCCGTGCGCCTTTCCTGCTCGCCCCGGTCGTAAGCGGAAGCTCGCGCGCCATTGTGCTGTAACTGCTTTGTCTCGTTGGCACGACGCCAAGCGTCGAACGCGTCCTCGCGCTGTTTGCGCCGGTGATGCGCATCGCCGAGGGCAAACAACCCGATTGCCAGGCGGTCAGCAGCCTGACCCTCTCGGGCCGTCTCCTCCGTCAGGCGGGCCAGTTCCGCGTCCGACAACGTCCCGCCCGAGACCTCGCATAGCTGCCCATAGGCTTCCAGATTGGCCGGGTCGACCGCCAGGGTTCTGCGGCACATCTCTTCGGCAGCCTCGGTTTGTCCAAGGAATGTGTACACCCGCGCCAGTCCGAATGTTGCCTCGGCACAGTCGGGATCGACGTCCAGCGCCCGTTCGAATGCGGCCTTCGCCTCCGGTATCTGGCGAGTCCCAAGGATCAGGCGCCCCAGGGCCGCCCAATGCTCGGCATTCGTCGGGTCGGAATCGACAACCGGTCGATATATCTCGGCGGCACGCCTGTAATAGCCCTCCTGTCCGAGTGCCATCGCCAGCGCGCTGCGCGCATCCGGATCGGCCGGCTCCAATTGGAGCCAGGCCTCCGCTGCGTTCCGCATCACCACCCAATCGCCGGTCTGGCGCGCCATCGCACTGCGTATCCGGAGCAAATCCGGCGTACCGCCCAGACCGCCCGCTTCGGCGACATCCAGCGCGGCTGCACAGCCGGTCATGTTGTCCAGCTCCAGTTCCGCTCCGGCGAGCCGCAGGGCGAGCTGCGGTCGGGCGGGATGCTCCGCATCCACGTCCAGAGCACGTCGAAATGCCCGCGCACATTGGGTGAAGTCGCCGTGCCGCCCGGCAAGGTCGCCATAGCGCCCCCAGATGTCGAACCGTTCTTCTTCGAGCTCGGAGGCCCGTCGCGCTGCGGCCAGGGCCGCGTCGGGTTTCCCCTCCAGTTCGAACAGGACCGAACGGTAGAGGTGAAGCGAGGGTAAATCGGGAGCGATGGCCGCAGCGCGATCGAGCCAGGCATGTCCGCCCGCCGCATCGCCGGTCTCCACAGCGCAGATACCATGCAATGCCATCGCTTCGGCCTCTTCCGGCCGGTCACGAAGAACGGCATCACAGAGCTCGCGCGCCCGACCGAAATCATTGGTCAGCCGGGCCTGCGCCGCTTCGGCAAGCCTCGGGTCCATCACGACGCCGCCTTGTAGGCCGGGTCGTCACGGAGCCAGCCGGTAATCTGGAAACGCCCGCCGCCTGCGAAGGGCGATACCGGGCTTACCGAGTGAATGCGGCGCCCGTCGAAAATCGACAATACGTTGAAGCGTGGCAGGAAGGCGCGCTCGATATCCTTGTTCTCATCAAGCAGCATCAGCAACCCGCCCCAGTCCGGCTCCCAGTTGCGGGTGAAGCCGAATGTGTAAGCCGCGCGGCGCTCCTGGTCATGGCCCTCGTCGACATGGCGGGTGAGGAAATGCCCGCGCGCATAATAGGTCGCCTGGGCGTCGGCCTTGGTTACCCCGTCGACGCCGATGACCTTGCCGCCGAATTCGAGGAAGTCCGGCGAATTCAGAAACTCCGTCAGCATGTGGATCGGATGGCCGGCATCCCAGCCGGACGTATAGGCCTCGATCATGGGATAGGAATTGTACAGATAGCCGTAATTCTGGCGCGCGCGTTCCATGACGGCGGCAAGCCGGCGCCCCATTTCCTCGCGCCCGAGAGCGGCAGCGTCCTGCGCCGTCAATTGCGTGACGCGCTCGCCGCCCGGCGCTGAAGGGTCGGCCTCGGGGAAAACCAGGCGCCACTGGATGTGCCGGGTGAGCATCTTCTCGACCTCATCCGCCACTTCGGGCTCGAGAATGTCCGGAATCTGCACCAGCTTGTCCCGGGCATAGATCTTGGCCCACGGCTCCGGGTCGAGCTTCGGATTCAGTGTCAGTTCGAGAGTTTCGGACATTGCGGGACACACGCTTTCGGCTGTTCTACGAGCCAAAGGAGTACCCACGCCCCCGCAGGCTGTCCAGATCGCCGCCTGCGGCCAATTGGACCGGTGCGCTCGGGTCTTGAGCATACTTTCGCGCACGAAAAAGGGGCGGCGTGCCCGGCACACCGCCCCTCTTCAGGTCGTATGAATCGATCAATTACTCGACGATTTTGGAGACGACGCCGGCGCCGACGGTGCGGCCGCCTTCACGGATAGCGAAGCGGAGCTTCTCTTCCATGGCGATCGGCGTGATCAGCTCGACATTCATTTCCACATTGTCGCCCGGCATCACCATTTC
>NZ_JBSXNX010000005.1:0-16963 GCF_056857855.1 Maricaulis sp. B-26 | reverse complement strand
CTGGTTCGCCGGGGGTGCGGGGAGTACGGAGCCTGCCCGTCCCTGTCGGCTGACCGCGACAGGGCCCGGTGGTGGCCATCGGTTCGGAGAGGCAGCAAAAGCGCTGACTGTCTGTCCAGACCGGTTTCGAGAGGGAGCCCGCGAGGGTCTCCAGTAAATCTCCGTGTGCAGGATGTCCCTGATGTCACTCACACTTACAGCAACACTCCGGCATCAGCCGGCATCCTGCACCCCTCATACCGCCAGGCGGAAACGCCGTGGCGCTATCGGTGTTTCGTCCTCCCCCGCCGGGGGAGGTGTCCCGCAGGGACGGAGGGGGAATGGTGCAGGATGAGACGCCGATACCCCCCTTCGGCCCGCGGCCTTGCCGCGGCCCACTTCCCCCCCGGCGGGGGAAGACGAAAGCGGCGCTGACACCCGGGACCACCGGTCTCGCAACCGCGACTGCGCGCCGGCCCTTATGGGCCGCCCCATCGGAGGCGTCCGCGAAGCGGACTGCCGTGAGATCAGACACTTTCTCCCGCGGGGAAAGCCGATAGGCGGCGTGTGCAAGTACATCGGGATCACAGGCCCGCCCCCATTTGCCGCATGGTCATGCACTTACCCGTCCGGCACATAATCCTCCCAGCAGAAGGAGTGCGTCCCATGGCCGTTCGTATCACCCATTTTTCCGACACGCTGTGTGTCTGGGCCTTTCTCGGACACAGGCGTGTGGAGGAGCTGATCGAGCAGTATGGGGACGATATAGAGATCGAGACGCGATATTGCTCGGTCTTTCCGGATGCCTGGAGCAAGATAGTGGACAAATGGGGCGCCGATGACGGTTTCGAGGCCTTCGGCCGGCATCTGCACAAAGTCGCGGCGGATTTTCCCCATATCAGCCTGCACCCCGACCTCTGGCAGACGGCACGACCGCGCAGCTCGTCGGCGCCCCATCTCTACCTCAAGGCCGTCCAGTTGATCGAGGATGCGAATTTGCCCTGGCGGGCACGCCTTTCCACCCGGGCCGACTGGGCCATGCGGCGGGCGTTTTTCGAAGAGGCCCGGGACATTTCCGACTGGTCCGTTCTCGATGCGGTGCTTGAGGAAACCGGTATCGACCCGGAAGCGGTCGCGAAGAGGATCCGCTCATCGGAAGCTGTGGCGCGCCTCGCCGCCGACTATCATCTGTGCGGTCAGCTGGGCATCACCGGCAGCCCGACCCTGGTCCTCAATGAAGGCCGCCAGACCCTGTTCGGCAATGTCGGTTACAGGCTGATCGAAGCCAATGTCCAGGAACTGCTGCGCAGCCCGGCCAGCGAAGACGCCAGCTGGTGCTGAGAAATAGTGCCAGACCTCCCTCCAGGCCAGTGGATGAACGACGCGCGCCTCGCGAAATCGTCATCGCCCGGTGAGCGCCCGGAACATTGCCGGTGACGGGGCCGCCTCCCACCTGAGGCGCCAATCAACAACAGGCGGAGCTCCCGACATGCACAAGGTCTATGACGTCATCATCATCGGTGGCGGCAATGCCGGTTTCGGCGCCTCCTCGGTTCTGGCCGAGGGCGGCAAATCCATCGCTTTCATCGAAGAGGACGCCTTCGGCGGAACCTGCCCCAATCGCGGCTGTACGCCGAAAAAGGTTCTGGTGGCCGCGGCCGCGTCGCTCGATGCCATCGCCCGCGCCTCTGCGCACGGGATCGAGGTCGGCACGCCGAAACTCGACTGGGCGGCACTGATCGACCGCAAGGACGAGATGATCGGATTCATCCCCGGGGCCATGACCGGCGTCGCCGAAAAGCGCGGCGACGTCTATCGCGGACGCGCACGCTTTACCGGCACAAACACGGTCGCTGTCGGCGACGACATTCTGGAAGCCAGGGACATCATTATCGCCACCGGCTCCAAGCCGCGCCCCCTGTCCCTGCCCGGCGCGGAGCTGTTGATCACCTCCGACGAGATACTCTCCCAACGCGAACAGCCGGACGAGGTCGTCTTCATCGGCGGCGGCGTGATCGCGATGGAATTTTCCCACGTCTACGCCCGTGCCGGAACCAAGGTGACGATCCTGGAAGCGATGCCGCAATTGCTGCCGCGCATGGATGTGGACGCGGTTGCGCAAGTGCGGGCCGAGACCGAGCGCCTGGGCGTGACCGTTCTTACCGGCGTTTCGGTGAAAGCCGTCCTTAAAGCCGGAGCGCGGCGGCAGGTCGTGTTCGAGCTCGACGACCAGGAACACACGGTCGACGCCGATGCCGTGATCAATGGCGCGGGCCGTGTCGCCAATGTCGACGGACTGGATCTGAAGGCAGCCGGCCTCGTGCATGACGGCGTCCGTATCGATGTGCACCCGCATCTTCAGTCGACCAGCAATCCATCTGTCTGGGTCGCGGGCGACGCGCTCGTCCACTCGGCCCAGCTTTCGCCGATCGCGACCCATGAAGGCCAGACCGTCGGCCGCAATATCATCGAAGGCACGACGACCGCCCCGGACTATTTCGCCATTCCCAGCAGTGTTTACACCGTTCCGAGCTTTGCCAGCGTGGGTCTGACCGAAGCCGGGGCCCGCGAAAAGACCGGCAATCTCCGCGTGGCCGTCAATGACATGTCGGGCTGGTTCTCCGGAAAGTCCTATGCCGAGACAGCAGCCTGGTCGAAAGTCCTCGTGGATGAAGACACGGACCGCATCCTCGGCGCCCATATGGTCGGACACCATGCCGACGATCTCATCCACCTCTTCGCCTTCGCGATGAAACACGGCATTGCGGCCTCGGCGCTGAAGGAGACGATCTACGCCTTTCCGAGCTTCGCCTCGGACGTGAAAAACCTGCTTTGAAGGAGGGGGCCTTGGCGCCCCGCTCCCGGCACGAACTCGCCTCGCTCACGCCCCAAACTGAAAGCAGGCTCTTGCGTTAATGCGTGGGTATGCTTTTCATGGGAAATAATTCGAAACTAGCGAGTTCGACGATGGAATTTCACCGCACCAAGCGCTTGCCGCCTTATGTATTCGAAGAAGTGAATCGCCTGAAGGCTGAATTGCGGGCAAATGGTGCGGATATCATCGATTTCGGGATGGGAAATCCCGATCTGCCGACCCCGCCTCACATTCTCGACAAGCTCAAGGAGACGGCGGAGAAACCGCGCACCAACCAGTATTCGGCCTCCCGCGGCATTCCCGGACTGCGCAAGGCGCAGGCGCGCTATTACAAGCGACGCTTCGACGTGGATCTCGATCCGGACCGCGAAGTGATCGTCACGCTGGGTTCCAAGGAAGGCTTCGCCAATCTCGCCCAGGCCATCACCGCGCCGGGCGATGTCATCCTCTCGCCCAGCCCGTCCTATCCGATTCACACCTTCGGCTTCCTTATCGCCGGCGGCACGATCCGTCATGTCGAGGCGCCCTCGCCGGACGCCTATCTGCGCGGCCTTGAGCATGCGGCGCGGCACTCGGTCCCCAGCCCGATCGCGGTCGTGGTCTGCTTTCCGTCCAATCCGACGGCGCAAACGGCCTCGCTCGATTTCTACAAGGACGTGGTCAAGTTCGCGCAGAAGCACGATCTGCTCATCCTCTCCGATCTCGCCTATGCCGAGATCTATTTCGGGGACACGCCGCCACCTTCCATGCTCCAGGTCGAGGGCGCACGCGAGCGGACGATCGAGTTCACCTCCATGTCCAAGACCTATTCCATGGCCGGTTTCCGCGTCGGCTTCGCCGCCGGATCAGAAAAACTGGTGGGCGCTCTGGCGCGGGTGAAATCCTATCTCGATTACGGCGCCTATACGCCGGTACAGGTCGCCGCCTGCGCCGCACTGGACGGCCCGCAGGACTGCGTCGACGACGCCCGGGCGATCTACAAGCACCGCCGCGACGCTCTGGTGGAAAGTTTCGGCCGGGCCGGCTGGGATATCCCGCCACCCGACGCCTCCATGTTCGCCTGGGCGCCGCTGCCCGCCGGCTGCGAGGAGATGGGTTCGCTGGAATTTTCCAAGCAGTTGATGGAGGAGGCCGGCGTCGCCGTCGCCCCGGGCATAGGTTTCGGCGAGCACGGCGAAGGCTATGTGCGCCTCGCCCTCGTGGAGAACGAGCAACGCATCCGCCAGGCCGCCCGCGGCGTGGCGGACTTTCTCAAGACCAGACAACCGAAAATCCGGGCCGTCTGAGACGGTTTATGGTGAAAGTCCGTGGCCAGCCCACGCCCCCGGCCCAACCACCCAGAATGGTACCCTTGCGGATGTTTGGGCCAGGGGCGTGGGCCGACGCCGCCTTAATGGGACCCCAAAACCAAAATCCGGGCCGTCTGAGACGGCCCGGATCGGTCACACCGGCCGGGATGGGGCGTAAAGCCGGCGAGAAAAGTCCTAGAAATAGTGACGGATCACCGTGGAGTGAGCCCAGATGCCACCCGCCTTGGCCCGCGAACGGCGGCGGCGCATCCGCGCCTGCATCACATCGCGCGCTTCGGTCAGGGAGGGCATCGGCTTGGCTTCCGGCTTCTGCGCTTCCAGCTCGTCGCGGTGGGCGACGAAGTCCGCATAGGCTTCCAGTTCCGGAGCCAGACCGGCCGTAACGATCTCGATCATGATGGCATCGTCGACATACCCGATACCGGGCGTCGCATCGGGGATGAGGTCGTCCGGGTCGGCGAAATAGGCCAGCGTATTGACGATACGCTCGCGGTCCTCGCCTTCCAGCTTCCAGTCGCCGTCGTCGAGCATGGCGATCAGCGGGCCGAGCTTGCGGATGCGCGACTTGACGAATGCCGGCGGTTTGGAGGCCAGCGCCTTGTCCATCATGTCGGCAACGCCCGCCAGAACGCGGCCCTCATCGGCCTCGGCGAAAGCTTCGCTGGACCGGTCGAGCTGCTCCCGGAAAAAGTCGAGGTCCGCCTGGGACAGTTCGAACTCGACTTTGAGGGTCTCGGTGGACGTGGAGGTCATGATGTGCGGGCACCTTTGATTGCCAATTGATGATGGCCTCTTCTCCCATGCCGCCCCGTCCCCCGATAGCGGGAACGGGGCGATCCCGGTCCCCCGGGACGCCCGATCCGGGCCGTCCCGGCCTGCGCGCCTTGCTTACGCCGTCTTAACCACGCAGCCAGATCACGCTCCGGAGCGACCGGGTCGCGTGGTAGTCTTCGAGCATGAATATCGCCTTCAATACCGCCGCCGCCGGCATGATCGCTGCCCAGAACCAGGCCGGTGCGGCTGCCCAGAATGTCGTCCACGCGGCATCGAAGGGAGAGGAAGGCGTCATTCAGGCCATGATCGCGGTGAAACGCGCTGAACATGCGCACGCCGCCTCCGCGGCCATGGTCAAGGTCGCTAGCGACATGACGGATACCCTGCTGGACATCACCGTCTAGCCGGGCTCCCGAAATCGGCGGGTGGCCGGTGGGCGTCATCCCCTCGCCCGTTGTCTCCATTGGCGTGTAGTCGATGCGGGGGGATGACGAACCGGCACGCAAATCCGTTATCCCGCGATGACCGCACCCCTCTCGCATTTCCCCGCGAAACGGCCTAACTGAAGGCCATGACCCAATCCGTTACCGTCGACATCGTCGCCGACCTCGTCTGCCCCTGGTGCTGGCTCGGCAAGCGCAACTGGGACGCTGCCGTGAAGGATGTGCCCGAGGTCTCCGTCGAGACCATCTGGCGGCCCTATCAGCTCGATCCGACCCTGCCGCGCGGCGGCCAGCCCTATCGCGACTACATGAAGTCGAAATTCTCCGGCCCCGAGGCGAGCGAGCGCTGGAAGCAGATGCGCGCCTATCTGGAAGACGCCGCACCCGCGGCCGGCATCGCGTTCCGCTTCGACGATATCGCCGTCCGGCCCAACACGCTGGACGCTCATCGCCTGATGCGCTGGGCCGGAGGACAGGGCGTGTCCGGCAAGATGGCGGAAGCGCTGTTCTCGGCCTTTTTCGCGGAGGGCCGCGATATCGGCGACCGTGCTGTCCTGGCCGAGCTGGCCGAGGAAGCCGGCCTCGAGCGCAAGGTCGTCAGCGACCTGCTGGGAACCGAGCGCGACGAAAAAGCGGTCTGGGAAGAAGAGCTGTTTTACCGCAAGCTCGGCGTAAGCGGCGTGCCCACCTATATCTTCAACGGCCGTTTCGCCGTGTCCGGCGCGCAGGAGACCGGCGTCCTCGCGGATGCCATCCGGCAGGCCGTAAAGGAACCGGCCGAAACAGAATAACGCACCGACATTCAAACGGGGGAGACCATAATGTCCGCACTCGAAGGCGTCGCGCTCTATGCCGCGCTCAACCTGCTTCTCGTCATCCTGCTCGCCTATAATGTCACCCGGCACCGGCAGCGCGCAAAAGTCAGTATCGGAACCGGCGAAGACGCCGGCCTGGAACAGGCCTGCCGCGTCCATGGCAATGCGGTGGAATACATCCCGGTCGGGCTGATCGCGCTCGCCCTCCTGGCCCTGCTCGACACGAGCCCGATGATCATCCACGTGCTGGGCTTCGCCCTGACGCTGGGTCGCGGCCTGCACGCCTACGGCCTGCTGAGCAAGGCCGGGGTCTCTATGGGCCGTTTCATCGGCACGCTGCTGACCTGGCTGATGATTCTGGCCAGTGCCGGCCTCCTCATCTTCGCCGCTGTCACCTAAGCCATTGCCCGCAACGCCCGCCCGGCGCTATAGCCCGCCCATGACCCAAGCTCGCAACGCCCCCGATCCCGCCCGCCTGCAATCCATCGCAGACGACCTGATCGCCCTCGCCCGGAAATCCGGTGCCGATGCCGCCGAGGCCCTGCTCGGCGAATCCCGGCACCGCGAGGCGTCCGTAAGGGACGGCCGGCTCGAGGATGTGGAAGGCTCGGAATCGCTCGATGCCGGCGTCCGGGTCCTGGTCGGCAAGCGCCAGGCCGGGGTCGCCTTCTCCGACCTGTCCGAAGCGGGCCGGCGCATGGCTGTCGAACGGGCCGTGACCATGGCGAAGGCCGCACCCGAGGATCCCTGGGCCGGGCTCGCGGACGAGGAACGTCTCTGCCTCGAGCCGCCGCAGATCGACCTCTTCGAGGACGTCCAGTGGTCGCCGGACGAACTGGAAGCCCGTGCCAAGGCGGTCGAGGATGCCGCCCGGGCGGTCGAGGGCGTCACCAAGACCGATGCGGCCTTTGCGAGCTTCGGCCAGGGCGCGGCGGCCTATGCCACCACGACCGGCTTCAATGCGGGCTGGCGCAAGAGCCATTTCGGCTGGGGTGTCTCCGTCATAGCCGAAAAGGACGGGGCCATGGAGCGCGATTACGACGCCACCAGTGCCCGCCGGATTACCGATCTGCGCGATACGGATGTGGTCGGCCGCGAGGCCGGCGAGCGGACAGCGCGGCGTGTCGGCCCGAAGAAAATCGCCAGCGGCGTGAAGCCGGTCGTTTTCGACCGCCGCGTCGCCACGGCCTTCCTGAGCGCGCTGACCGGCGCCATCAGCGGGCCGTCCATCGCCCGCGGCGTGTCCTTCCTGCGCGAGAAGATGGGCGAGCAGATTTTCGCCCCGGGCATCACCATTACCGACGATCCGCATCGGGCCTGGGGTCACGGCTCGGCGCCCTTCGACGGCGAGGGGACGGTCAATGGCAAGAGCGACATCATTGCCGACGGCCGGCTGACGGGCTGGTTCCTCAACTCTGCCTCCGCCCGCCAGCTCGGCCTTGAGCCCAACGGCCATGCCCGCCGCAATATGGGCGGCCCGCCCGGCGCCGGCCCGACCAATCTCCATCTCCATGCCGGACAAAAGAGCCGCGCGGACCTTATCGGCGCGATCGATGAAGGCGTACTGGTCATGGAAATGTTCGGCCCGTCGCTGAACGCCAATACCGGCGACTGGTCGGTCGGTGTGTCCGGCTATCGCATCGCCGGCGGCAGGATCGACCACCCGGTCAGCGAAATTACCGTTGCCGGGAACCTGATCGACCTGTTCGGCCGCATCGTCCCCGCAGACGATCTGGAATTCCGCGGTGCGGTGAACAGCCCCAGCGTTTTCATTGACGCCATATCAATCGGTGGTCTTTAAGACCGCCGAAGCCTGAACCCGGAGCCCCCATCCATGGACAAGACCAAGATCAACAACCAGCTCCTGCACCTCGTCATCGGTGGCGAGCTGGTCTGCGTCGACCCGCACAATTGCGAATTCAAGGATCTCGACAATGTCGATTTCGTCGGCGCCTTCGGCAGCTATGAAGAAGCGCGCGCCGCCTGGAAAGGTGCCGCCCAGCGCACGGTGGATAACGCCCATATGCGCTATTTCATCATTCACGCCCACAAGCTTCTCGACCCGTCGGCCGAGAAGAAGGCCGACTAGCGAACCCGGCCCGGCGCGTTGAGCGAACCCCAAACCCAATCGACCGGCGCGCTCGGAGGCCGGCTCTGGCGGGACTGGATCGCGCCGCGCTGGCGCCTCCTTGCCCTCGCCATCCTGCTGTCGGCCATCACGGCGGCAGCGGCCTCCGGCTATGCCGGCCTGGTCGGCTGGGTGATCAGCCTGCTCAATGCCGCCGATCCGCGAGCACTGACCCTCGCGCCCTGGGTCATTCTCGGCGTCGGCGCGACCCGAGGCGTCAGCCTCTATCTGCAGACCATTCAGACCAACAAGCTCTCCCTGCTGACCATTCAGGCCCTGCAGGAAGCCATGTACGCCAAACTGGTCCGGGCCGACTTCGCACGACTGCAGTCTGAGAGCGTCGGCACGCTGATCTCGCGCTTCACCAACGACATGACGGTGCTGCGCGAGACCCTGGTCCGGCTCGCCAACAATCTCCTGCGCGATACGCTGACCATTGTCGGTGCGGTCGGCTGGATGCTTTACTGGGACTGGCAGCTCACACTGCTCATCCTGCTCGTCTATCCGGTCGCGGCGAGCCCGGTGATCCGGATCGGCCAGCGCATGCGCAAGACGTCCAGTACCGCGCAGCAGCAGATGGGCACAGTGACCAGCCTTCTGGAAGAAAGCTTCTCCGGCACGCGCATGGTGAAGACCTACGGGCTGGAAGACTACGAAACCCGTCGCGCCAACCGCTCATTTCTCGACCGGCTGAAACTCCTGCTCTCACTGACCGAGAACAAGGCCCGCGTCGATCCGATTCTGGAGATCGTCGGCGGCCTGGGATTTGCCGGCATGATCGCCTTTTCCGGCTGGCGCCTGATCAATGGCGAGACCGGCGTCGACGCCATTTTCGGCGTGATCGCCGGCGTCGGAGTCATGGCACCGGCCATCCGGGCGCTCGGCACCCTGAATGCTGTGGTACAGGAGGGCTTTGCGGCCCTCGACCGCATCTTCACCGTGCTGGACGAAATACCGGAAGTCACGGCAGCCATCGACGCGCCGGCGCTAAGGGTGAGCCAGGGCCGGGTCGAGCTGGACCATGTCGCCTTTGCCTATCCGGACGGGACGCATGCCCTGCACAACGTCTCCCTGAAGGCCGAACCGGGCCAGACGATCGCTCTTGTGGGTCCTTCGGGCTCCGGCAAATCCACCGTGCTCAATCTCCTGCCGCGTCTCTATGACCCGCAATCAGGCTCGGTCCGGATCGACGGAACGGATGTACGCTCTGTGTCGATCGGATCGCTGCGCAAGGCGATGGCGCTTGTAAGCCAGGATGTGACCCTGTTCGACGACACGGTCCGCGCCAATATCGCCTTCGGCGATCTCGAGGCCGAGGACGATGCGATCATCGCCGCCGCCAGGGCCGCCGATGCGCATGACTTCATCATGGACCTGCCCGACGGGTACGACAGCCCGGTGGGGCCGCGCGGCAGCAATCTCTCCGGCGGGCAGCGGCAACGCCTGTCGATCGCCAGAGCCATCCTGAAGAACGCGCCGATCCTGCTGTTGGACGAGGCCACGAGCGCACTCGACACCGAATCCGAGCGGAAGGTTCAGGCCGCCCTCGAACGCCTGTCCGAAGGACGCACGAGCCTTGTCATCGCCCACCGCCTCTCGACCGTGCGGGAAGCCGACTGGATCTATGTCATGGAAGAGGGCCGCGTCCGCGAACAGGGCAAGCATGACGAACTCGTCGCGCAAGGCGGCTTGTACGCCAAGCTCTGCCGCATGCAGTTCGGTGAAGATACGGGCAAGGCTTGACGCGCATACGGTCCAGAAGACCGGCTATTACTCCGCCGCGACATCGCCCACGCCGCCATGCGGCGATGCGGCCGGCAGGTGAACGGTGAAGACAGCCCCGGCGCCCGGTGCGCTTTCCACACGGATATCCCCGCCCATCAGCTCGGCGAGCTTGCGTGCGATCGGCAAGCCCAGACCGGTACCGCCATGCTTGCGGCTCATCTCGGACTCGCCCTGGGTGAAGGGCATGAAGATCCGGCTCATCAGGTCGGGATCCATGCCGGGACCGGTATCCGCCATCTCGAAGATCACGTCATGGCTGCCGGTTTCGTTCTGGCGGACCAGGCCACGCACGCGGATTTCGCCGCGCTCGGTGAACTTGACCGCATTGGAAAGAAGGTTGGACAGAATCTGGCGGATACGCGCCGGGTCGCCGACCACGTCGATATCGGCGCAAGGGTCGATTTCCAGATGCAGGTTCAGCCCCTTCTCGCCGGCCTTCAGGCGATAGGGGCCGATCACGTTCGACAGCAGCTGGGACGGGTTATAGGTGTCGTCCTGTACCTCGAAACGTCCCGACTCGATATTCGCGAGGTCCAGAATGTCGTTGAGGATATCCAGCAAGTCCCGGCCTGACTTCTCGATATTGCCGAGCATCTCGCGCTGGGCGGCGTCCAGCTCCGTGCTTGCGAGCAGCGAGGACATGCCGAGTACGCCATTGAGCGGCGTGCGGATCTCATGGCTCATCGTGGCGATGAATTTCGACTTGGCGCGGCTGGCTTCCGTTGCCTGCTGGCGGGCTTCGACGAGATCGTGGATATCCGTCATCGCGCCGACGAGCCGGATCGGATCGCCCTCCGGCGACCGGACCGCCTCCGCTCGTACGCGAAACCAGCGATGAGTGCCGCCGACCACGCGCAGACGAACCGACAGATCGAAGGGCCGCCCGCTCGCGAAATGCCCCTTCATCAGCGACTCGAAACGCGGCTTGTCATCGCAGTGGAGCAGATTGAGGAAATGATTGGAGGTGCCGGTGAATTCGCGCGCCTGATAGCCGAGCAGTTCGCGGCCGCGCGGCGAGATATAAATCTCGTCCGTCTCGACGCACCAGTCGATAATGCCGTCCGACGTCCCCTTGATGGCCAGTGCTGCGCGCTCGTCGGTCTCACGCGCCAGGATCACGCTGGTGAGACGGCGGCGGTAATGATTGAAGACGGCGAGCACTTCGTCGCCGATATCGATGGGACGCTTGAACAGTGCGACCGCGATCCCGATCGCCCGGGCACCGTCATAGAGCGGCACCCCGACATAGGCCTGCATGCCCATCTCACTCACGGCGAAATCGCGCGGGAAGTGAGAGGCGAGGCGGTCCTCATAGACCGTGGCACCGTTCTCCATCACCTCGGCACAGGGCGTGCCGGCGATCAGGTAGCAGAAATTCTCGGAGAAATCCCCGCTCGACGAGACGTGCAGCGTATGCATCCGGGTGCTGTTGGCATCGATCCGGGCGAGGAAGACGCAATCCGCGGCGAAAATTTCGCCCGCCTGCTGGACGAATGCCTTGAGAAAGGGTGCTCCGGATTCCCGTGAAAGCAGGAAATTCATCCGGTTCAGTCTTTCATTCGTCCTGTCCACTCGAACCGACAGATCCGGCATTTCGCCGCCCCTCCGTGACGCGCTGGAGCGCACCGCAACAACGGCGCGCCTTGAACGTGGTTAACGAGGGTTAATGTGACTCAGACCTGTGGAAAACGAGTCGTCATATGTGATGATTCCGGTAGTTATAAAAAATCTGATGCCGGCTACTCGCGCCGAAGCACCCGTTCCGTCAGGAAGTTGCCCCACCAGCTCGACATGAATCCGGACTGCACTTCGTCTCGATCGTAGACCGTTTCGACCCATTGCATGAAATCGATCGGCGCCTTCTCGTTGTAGGCACGGTAGGTCTCGAAGAAATAGTCGAGCACCCCTGTCTTGCCGGCTTTGACATGCAGGTATTTCAGCGACAGATGCTGGATCGCCTCGTCATAGGGCAGCTTCAGCCGGGTCAGGCAGTAGAGGACCGAGATCAGGCCCGCGCGGTCCGCGCCGGACTTGCAATGGATGAGCGCGGGATAGGCGATCTCGTCGAATATCCGGACGGCCCGCTGCATCCGGTCGACATAGGGCGCTTCCCGGGACCCGAACGGCATGTCGATCATGGTCAGACCCAGTCGCTCGCAGGCCTCTCGCTCGAGATCGTAATAACAGACGCCCGGCTGGGTACCGCGAATATTCAGGATGGTCTTGAAGCCCTGTCCGGCCAGATGCTCCAGCCGGTCCGGAGACGGCTGATTGGCCCGCCACATACCGCCGCCGACCTCGTGCATATTGTGAAAGCGCTGTCGCAGGATGCCGTGATCCTTCCACAGATAATCGCTCCAGGCGCGCTGACGGTCTTTCGGATCGGTGAGGTCGTAGGGCATAAGATGTCTTTCCTGCTGCGAGGCATTTAGGCTGAGCAGCCCGGCGAAGCAACCGCGCGCCGTGCTTGACGTTTTCGCCGGTGGGGGTGAGCTAGGGGCCGCGATGCTTAAACGACTTCTTTCCCAAGCCTGGGCGCAGGAACTGGTAGCCTTCCTCGCTCTGATTTATGTTGAAACCGTTCGTCATTCGATCCGGTGGGAAGTCCGCAATGCGCATATCCCTCAGCAGATCTGGGACGAGCGCCAGGCCATACTCGGTTGCGTTTGGCACGGGCGCGTCCTGATGGCGCTGCAAGGCTGGAACCGGCAGCGCGACCGCATGATCGCCCTCGCCTCCCGCTCGCGCGAAGGCGATATCGGCTCCCGCTTTGCCCGCTGGTACAAGGTCGGCGTGGTACGCGGCTCCTCGCGCAATGCCCGCAAGCCGGAAGCCAACAAGGGCGGCGAGGCCGCCTATCGCGCCATGGTGAAACATCTGTCGGGCGGCGGCTGCGGCGCGGTTACGCCCGATGGTCCCCGCGGTCCCCGCATGCGAGCCGGCTTCGGCGCCGTCCGGATGGCTCGCGACACCGGCGTCCCCATACTCCCCTTCACCTGGTCGACACGCCGCAAGACGATCCTCCGCCGGGCCTGGGATCATCACATGCTGCCGCACTATTTCACACGCGGCATCATCATCTGGGGCACGCCCATCCATGTTGCCGCGGATGCGAGCCAGGCCGATCTCGAGGCCGCACGGCAGGCCTTGGAAAACCAGCTCAACACGCTCAGCCGTGAAGCCGACGAAGCCGTCGGCGGCGAAAACGTCCTCCCGGCGGACGAGCACCGCCCCGGCACGGGGTCTTCGGAGACACAGGCGTGAGCGTTCCTCCAGCCCTCGGATGGTATCGCGGGCTGACCCGGCTCGTCGCGTCGCTGGTACCGACAATCCTGTCGCAGCGCGCCAAGTCCGGCAAGGAAGACCCGGCGCGCCGCAATGAGCGGCTCGGCCGTCCGGCCGAGCCTCGCCCGGACGGAACGCTGGTCTGGATGCACGGGGCGAGCGTCGGCGAGAGCCTCGTCCTGGCAACCCTCGTGGACGAACTCGCCGCTTGGCGCCCGGACCTGTATTTCCTTGTCACGACCGGTACCACAACATCGGCGGAGCTCCTGGCCAAACGCCTGCCCGAGCGTGCCCGGCACCAATACGTCCCGGTCGACACTCCCGCCGCCGTCAGCCGCTTTCTCGACCATTGGCGCCCCGACCTCTCGGTCTTCGCGGAAAGCGAGCTCTGGCCGAACCTGATCACGGCGACGGCCGAACGCGGCATACCTATGGCGCTCGTCAATGCCCGCATGAACGAAAAGTCGCTCAGGAACTGGAATCGCCGCGCGGATACGGCCCGCTACCTGCTGGGCTGTTTCGACTGGATCGGCGCCGCCGACACGCGAACGCGCAACGGGCTGGAGGACTTGCTGGGCAAGACGGTCGAGCTGTCCGGCAATCTCAAGCTGGAGGCCGCCCCGGCGCCGCCTTCTCCCCGCATACTCTCGCAATTGCGCGTCGATGTTGCGGGGCGACCGGTCTGGCTCGCCGCTTCCACGCATGAGGGCGAGGACGAGATCATTCTGGACGCCCACCGGGAGCTGCTCGGCAGCCACCCCTACGGTCTCCTGATCCTGGCGCCCCGCCACCCGGAACGCGGCGATGCCCTCGCCCAGCTTCTCAAACGGCGTCATGTCGATTTCGCCCGCCGGTCGAAAGGCGAGATTCCGGCGACCAAGGATACCGTCTGGCTGGCGGACACGCTCGGCGAGATGCCGCTCTGGTTTGCGATCGCGCGCGCTGCCTTCGTCGCGGGCAGCCTCCAGCCGGATATCGGGGGGCACAATCCGGTCGAGGCGAGCCAGGCCGGCTGCTCGGTCATTACCGGTCCGCACGTGGCCAGTTTCGAAGATCTCTATCGCGCCTATCGCAAGCACAGCGCCATGCAGGAAGCCGGGGATGCGCGAGCGATCGCCGCCGCCGTGGACCGGGTCTGGAAGGGCGAAGGGCCTCCGTCTTACAATGCGGACGCCGCCCTGCGCGAGGCCTCCGGCGGCGCCCTGGACATCACCCTCGAAGCGCTTGCCGAGCTCCTGCCCGAAGCGGACGGCGGAGAGACCACGGATGCGTGAACCGGCCTTCTGGCGAACCGATGGCGGGCGCGGATCGGGCGCTCTGGCGCGTGCCCTGCTGACCCCTCTCGGCTGGCTCTACGCGTGGGCAGGCGCCCGGCGCATCCGCACCACGACGCCGCACCCGGCGCCCGTCCCGGTCATCTGCGTCGGCAATCTCACCGTCGGCGGCGTCGGCAAGACCCCGGTCTCGCAAACCCTGCTCGCGCGCCTCGCCGCATTTGGCCATACGCCCGCCGCCCTTTCGCGCGGCTATGGCGGCCGGCTCAAGGGGCCGGTCGAAGTCGATGTCGCGCAGCACACCGCCGCGGAGGTCGGTGACGAGCCGCTTCTGCTCGCGCGCAGCGCCAGGGCATGGATCAGCCGCGAACGGCCGTCCGGCGCCGAAGCGGCCGCCGCAGCCGGCTGCGACGTCATCGTCATGGATGACGGCCACCAGAATCCGACGCTGGAAAAAAGCCTGTCCATCGTGGTCGTCGACAACGCAACGGGCTGGGGCCCCGGACCGGTCTTCCCGGCCGGCCCGCTGCGCGAGCCTGTCGATACCGGGCTGGCCCGCGCGGATGCGGTTATCGTCATGACCCGCGACCGGGACACCATCCCGGACTATCACCGCCTCCGGCTCGACGCGCTTGAAATCCCGGTCTTCCACGCCTGGCTGTCCCCCTCCGCGCCGCCGCCGGAGGGCAAGCTCCTCGCCTTTGCGGGGATCGGGCGGCCGCAGAAATTCTTCGATGCACTGGTCGCGGGCGGCGGCCAGCTCGCCGAGACGGCCACCTTCCCGGATCATCACCCCTATTCCGCGACGGACCTCGACCGCCTGTTCAGCCTCGCCGGCCATCATGCGGCCCGGCTGATCACGACGGAGAAAGACTGGGTCCGCCTGCCCGAAAGCGCCCGCGAACGCATACTCGCCTGGCCCGTCCGGGCCGAGTTCGCGAACCCGGCCGCACTGGACGGGCTGTTGCGGGACGTTATGGACGGCACGGCCCGGGACGGCTAAATCCCTGTCATGATTGATGCCCAGCGCAATGCGTCCCTGATGACCCGTATCGGCTGGCGGTTCGAAGCCGCCGCCTGGGATGCCTATGCCGCCTGGTACCGCGCCAAGGGGATAGACAAGGCCTCCGACGCCGCCGGGGACCTCCTGCGCAAGCTCGGCCCGCTTACTTCCACGCACAAGATTGCGCGCATCAATATGCAGCGCTGCTTCCCGAATGCCCTCGAGCCGGAAATCGACCGGCTGCTCGGCGGAATGTGGGAGAATTTCGGCCGTCTCGCCGGCGAGATGCCGCATCTGGGCGTCTTCGCGGGACCAGAATTCAACGACCGGGTCGATTTCATCGGGCGCGAACGGCTGGAGGCGGCCCGCGATGCCGGCCAGCCCCTGGTCATCATTTCGATGCACCACTCCAACTGGGAGATCGCGGCTGCAGCGATCAGCCAGACCGGGCTTCCCTGCCACATCACCTACCGGCCCGCCAACAATCTCCTGATCGACGAGCGGATCTCGAACATGCGCGTCGGCTATGGCGTCAAGACTCTGACGGCGAAAGGCGGCGACGGCGCGAAGGCACTCATGCAGGCCCTCAAGGCCGGCGAAAGCGTCGCGCTGATGAACGACCAGAAGATGAATGACGGGGTCGAGGCCCCTTTCTTCGGTCACCCGTCGATGACCGCGCCCGGTCCGACCCGCCTGGCGATGCGCTATGGCTGCCCCCTCGTTCCGCTTTCGGTGCGCCGCATCGGCGGGGCGCGTTTCCGGGTCGAGGTGCACGAGCCGATCGAGCTCTCCCAAAACCCCGACAAGCCCGCCGCCATCGTCGAGACGGTGACGCGCATCAATCAATGGGTGGAAAGCGAGATCCGCAAGGCGCCGGAACAATGGTTCTGGGTCCACCGCCGCTGGGCGAAGGACGTATACCGCACCGGTTGAGGCCATTCGCCCCGCCTGCCCTGTCACCGTCCGTCTCTCTTCCCCCGCTCGCGGGGGAAGTGGGCCGGCGCGAAGCGATATCTCCGAGGTCCTTCCCCTTGATGGGGACGGAGGGGGTGAAACGCGAAGCGTTCCTTTTTTGCTGAAGTCACCCACTCCACCCCGCCTTCGGCGCGGTCCCCCTCGCCCATCAAGGGCGAGCTTGAAGCACCGATATCGCCACGACCTTCCGGCCTGGCGGTATGAGGGGTGCAGGATGCCGGCTGATGCCGGAGTGTTGCTGTAAGTGTGAGTGACATCAGGGACATCCTGCACACGGAGATTTACCGGAGCCCTCACGGGCTCCCTCTCGAAACCGG
>NZ_JBSXNX010000004.1:0-14729 GCF_056857855.1 Maricaulis sp. B-26 | reverse complement strand
CTGTCGGCTGACCGCGACAGGGCCCGGTGGTGGCCATCGGTAAGGAGAGGCAGCAAAAGCGCTGACTGTCTGTCCAGACCGGTTTCGAGAGGGAGCCCGTGAGGGCTCCGGTAAATCTCCGTGTGCAGGATGTCCCTGATGTCACTCACACCTACAGCACTAAACCGGCATCAGCCGGCATCCTGCACCCCTCATACCGCCAGGCGGAAACGCCGTGGCGCTGAAAGTGTTTCGTCCTCCCCCGCCGGGGGAGGTGTCCCGAAGGGACGGAGGGGGCTGGTGCAGGATGAAGCGCCGAATACCCCCATCGACCCGCGGCCTTGCCGCGGCCCACTTCCCCCGGCGGGGGAAGACGAAATCCCTACACCGCCTCAGTCGCCGAAGCCGATTTCGTCGATCAGGTCGGAGCCCATGGTGATGTCGTCGACGCGCGACGGGGCGAGCGTCATGACGGCTTCGGCGTAGAAATTCGCCAGCGCGATGCGCTGGGCCGCGAAGGCCGGATCGCCGACATTTTCCTTCTGCCGGCGGCGAGCGGCGACTGCGCCCACGCAAAGCAGCCAGCCGCCGACGGTTTCGCCGGCCAGGGTCAGGAAGGGCGTCGCGCCGGAGAGGCGGTCCTTCATGTCGCTTTCGGCCATCCAGTCGACCGCCTCGCGCAGTGCGTCGAGACTGTCTTCGAGACGCTCGCCGAGCGGCGGCAGGTCGGGATGGGAAGAGGTGTTGCAGGCCTCGATCGTCTGCTCGATATCGTCGAACAGCTCGTCGAAAGCGGCCCCGCCATCCATGTTCAGCTTGCGGCCGACCAGGTCGATGGCCTGGATCGCGTTCGTGCCCTCATAGATCGGAGTGATGCGGGCATCGCGCAGATGCTGGGCCGCGCCGGTCTCCTCGATATAGCCCATGCCGCCATGCACCTGGACGCCGGCCGATGCGACCTCGACACCGATATCAGTCGACCAGGCCTTGGCGATCGGCGTGAGCAGCTCCTCGCGGCGCTTGGCGGCGGCCTTTTCGTCGGCATCCTCGGCGTGTTCGGCCATGTCGGTGGCCACGGCGCAGGAGACGCAGATCGCGCGCGCTGCGGCGATCTTGGCGCGCATCAGCGAGAGCGTCCGCTTGATGTCGGGATGGTGGATGATGGCATGGGGCGCCGGCCCCTCGGCATCGACGGCGCGGCCCTGCTTGCGGTCCTGCGCATAGGCCAGCGCCTGCTGATAGGCGCGCTCGGCAATGCCGACGCCCTGGACGCCGACATTGAGACGGGCCGAATTCATCATCGTGAACATGCAGCGCATGCCGGCATTTTCCTCGCCGATCAGCCAGCCCTTCGCACCGGCATATTCCATGGTGCAGGTCGGCGAACCATGGATGCCCATCTTCTCTTCCAGCCCGATCGCCTGCAGCGAATTGCGCGACCCGTCCGGAAGGATTTTCGGTACCAGGAAGAGCGAGATGCCCTTTGTGCCTTCCGGCGCGCCCGGCGTCCGGGCGAGGACGAGATGGACGATATTCTCGGCGCAGTCGTGCTCGCCCCAGGTGATGAAGATCTTCTGGCCCGAGATCGCCCAGCTGCCGTCACCATTGGGCTCGGCCTTGGTGCGCAGCGCACCGACATCGGAACCGGCCTGCGGCTCGGTCAGATTCATCGTCGCCGACCATTCCGCGCTCAGCAGACGGCCGAGATAGCGCTCCTTGAGTTCGTCCGAGCCGTGCTCGATCAGCGCCTCGATGCCGCCATAGGTGAGCATCGGGCCCAGACCGAAGGCGAGATTGGCGCCCTGGATCATCTCCAGCACGGCAACGCCCAGCGCACGCGGCAGGCCCATTCCGCCAAGATCGGACGGGAATTGCAGCCCCTGCCAGCCACCCTCGACGAATTGCGCATAGGCTTCGGGGAAACCGCTGGGCGTCTTCACGGCGCCGTCGCTCAGCTTGCAATGCTCGGCATCGCCGACGCGGTTGAGCGGTGCCAGGACGTTCTCGGACAGCTTGGCGGCTTCCTCGAGAATGGCGCCCGTCAGGTCGGCGGTGAAATCGGGAAAGGCGCCCGTCGCCTTCAGCCCTTCGAACGCGGCGACTTCTTCCAGCGTGAAACGCAATTCGTCCACCGGTGCGCGATAGCTCATGCTCGATCTCCCGTTCGTCCGACCATTGTCCGTATTTTGTGGGCGGAACATAGCTCCTGATTTCAATGAAGCGAATCCGGAAACAGTGTTTTGTCCATCGAACGGCCATGTGTGGCTTTCAAGCCGCTGCAATACCACCCATATGAGACGCCATGACGCATCATCGCCGATACCGCCCCGTCCTCGCCGCGCTGGCCGTCAGCGCGGGCCTGGCTGCCTGCGCGACGCCGAGCACCGAGCCCGCGCGTCTTCCGGCAGGCGAATGGCGGCTCGACCCGGACCATGCGAGCGTGACCTGGCAGGTCCGGCATATGGGGCTGAGCTGGTATACCGGCCGCTTCGACGCGATCGACGCATCCCTCAGCCTCGACCCGGCCGAGCCGCAGGACGCAGTCCTGACCGCAATCGTCGAGGCCGGGTCCATCTCCACCGGCGACCCGGAATTCGACGCCGACCTGGCGGAGGACTGGCTCCATGCCGGCCGGCACCCCCAACTCGTATTCCGAAGCGGGCGTATCGAGGTTACGGGCGAGACGCACGGCATCGTACATGGCGAATTGACCCTCAACGGACAAACCGTGCCCGTCGAGATGACGACGGATTTCCATGGCGGCTTGCGCAACTGGCTGACCGGTCGCAACACCCTCGGTTTCAGCGGATATTTCGAGATCGACCGGACCGATTTCGGCGTGGACAATTTGCCGCAGACCGTCGTCGGGCACCAAATCCGTGTAAACGTCGAAGCGGAATTCCTTCGTCAGGGAGAAACGGAATGAACCCGACCTCGCGTTACAGCCATATCGCCATCACCCTTCACTGGGTCATCGCCATCCTGCTTGTCGGCATGGTCTTTTACGGCTGGTACATGGAGGGCGTCCGGGACGCCCTCTTCGCCGGAGACGCGACCCTCGAGGATGTCCGCTCCGTCTACAACACCCACAAGACCGTCGGCCTGGTCATCCTGGTTCTCAGCCTCGGCCGCCTCGCCTGGCGCCTGACCCATCCTGTGCCCGCCATGCCCGAGGGCATGAAACCCTGGGAACGCATGGCCGCCCACGCCACGCACTGGACCTTCTACGCGATCATGATCGGCATGCCGATCGGCGGCTGGGTCGCAGCGTCCTCCTCCGAGGAGCCGAGCTGGCTGCTCAACAATCCCGATCTCGTCCTGCCGCGCCTGCCGGTGCCGCAGAGCGAGGGGTTCCACGAGCTCGCGGGCAGCGCCCACGGCGCCGGCGGCTGGGTCATCCTGATCCTGCTCGGCCTGCATGTCGCAGCCGCGCTCAAGCACCAATTCCTCGACGGGGACAATCTGCTCGCCCGCATGCTCCCTTTCCTGAAAGGCTCGAAAGGCTAGTTTTCCATGCTGCGTCCTGTCGCGTTCATGTCTCCCCTTCTCCTCGCCACACCCGCCATGGCCCAGGACTGGATCGTCGACCATGACGCCAGCTCGGTCGGCTTCCGGACCGAGGCCTTCGGCGGATCCGTCGAAGGCGGGTTCAGCGAATGGCAGGCGCAGATCACCCTGGATCCGGACAATCTCGACCGAGCCCGGATATCGGCAACGGTCGAGACCGCAAGCGGCGATACGGGCAATGGGGAGATCAACCGGTCCATGCTCTCCACATCGGGCCTCGCCCCGGAAACCCATGCGGAAGCCCGCTTCGTATCCGAGGACATTCGCGTAACGCAGGACGGCTATGCCGCTCATGGCACGCTGACGATCAAGGACACCGCCCGCGACGCGGTCCTGCCCTTTACGCTCGATATCGCCGAAGGCCGTGCCGTGGCGGATGCCTCGCTGGAAATCGCCCGGACCGATTTCGGCGTGGGGCGTTCGAACTGGGGCGATACGGCGGCCCGGGTCACCATCATGATCCACATCGAGGCGGACGCGGCGGCGCAATAGTCTTGCCCGCCGCACCCTCTTGGCGCTAGCTCAGCGTCATGAGTGCGCCTGTCCGCCCCGCCAGCGATCCCGACGCTATCGCCGAAGCCGCCGCCATCATCCGTCGCGGAGGACTCGTCGCCATGCCCACGGAGACCGTCTACGGCCTCGCCGCCGATGCGACCAATCCCGATGCCGTTGCCCGGCTTTACGCCGCCAAGGGACGGCCGCGCTTCAACCCGCTCATCTCCCATGTCAGCGGTCCGGCGATGGCCCGCAGCCTCGCCGGATGGCCTGATCTTGCCGGCGTGCTGGCAGATCGCTTCTGGCCGGGACCGCTGACGCTGGTCCTGCCGCGCAGACCCGACACACCTGTCTGCGAGTTGGCCACGGCCGGGCTCGACACCCTCGCCCTGCGCATGCCGCGCCATGACGCTGCGCGGGCCCTGATCGAAGCGGCCGGCGGGCCGCTCGTCGCCCCCAGCGCCAATCCCTCGGGCTCGATCAGTCCGACGACGGCGCAGCATGTGTCAGACGGGCTCGGCGAGAGGATCGATCTGATCCTCGACGGAGGCGCCTGCCCGGTTGGCGTCGAGTCGAGCGTCGTCGCTGTGCTCGACGGAGGGGCCACCCTGCTGCGCCCCGGCGGTCTGGAACGCGAGGCGATCGAAGCCGTCACCGGCCCGCTCGCTGCAGCCGGAGAGGCGGACGCGCCCGCGTCGCCGGGCATGCTGAAAAGCCATTACGCTCCGAAGGCCGCCATGCGTCTCGACGCCCGTTCGGCAACGACCGGCGAAGTCATGCTCGGCTTCGGCACCATTGAGGGCGACATCAACCTCTCGCCCTCCGGCGACCTTGTGGAAGCCGCCGCCCGGCTGTTCGCCAGTCTGCGCGAACTTGACGCACGCGGTGCCCGCTTGATCGCGGTAGCCCCCATCCCCAGACTGGGGCTGGGAGAAGCGATCAACGACCGACTGCAACGCGCTGCTGCCCCCAAGGACGATACAGAACCGGACCCTGTCTCATGACCATCCATGCTGCCCTCCCCGCCGACCTCGCAGAACGCCTCAAACATGTCGTCGGCCCGAAGGGCTGGAGCGAGGATGCCCATGAGCTCGAGCCGCATGTCGCGGACTGGCGCGGCCGCTACAAGGGGCACACGCCCCTTCTGCTCAAACCCGCCAGCACGCCGGAAGTTTCCGCCATCGTCACGCTGTGCGCCGAAGCCGGTGTCGCTGTGACGCCGCAGGGCGGCAATACCTCGCTGTGCGGAGCCTCCACGCCTCAGGGCGAAGTGCTGATTTCGCTGAAGCGCATGAATGCCGTGCGCGAAATCGATCCCGACAATGATTCCATGACCGTCGAGGCCGGCTGCGTGCTGGAAAGCCTGCAGCAGGTCGCCGCCGAGGCAGACCGTCTCTTCCCGCTCTCGCTGGGTTCGCAGGGCTCGGCCATGATCGGCGGGCTGATCTCGACCAATGCAGGCGGCGTGCACGTGCTGCGCTACGGCATGACGCGCGAACTGGTCCTCGGTCTTGAAGCGGTGCTGCCCGACGGCACGATCTGGAGCGGGCTGACCGGCCTTCGCAAGGACAATACCGGCTACGACATCAAACAGCTCCTGATCGGGGCCGAAGGCACGCTGGGGATTGTCACCGCTGCCACGCTCAAACTGTTCCCGCGCCCGGAACGCATGGAAGTCGCCTTCTGCGGCGTGAGCTCGGTCGCCGACGCGGTCAAATTCCTCGCCCTGGCGAAAAAGGCATCCGGCGGTGCGGTCACGGCGTTCGAGATCATGCCGTCCCTGGCTCTGGAATTCGTGCTTGCTCACGTACCCGACACACGCGACCCGCTGGAGGGCAAGCATCCCTGGTATGTGGTCTGCGAAATGAGTTTCGGCCGCGCCGAGGGTGCCCGCGACACCCTGGAAGCGGCTCTGGAAAGTGCGTTCGAGGCGGGGCTCGTCCTGGATGCGGCGATCGCCGAAAACGACAGCCAGGCGCGCGATTTCTGGCGTCTGCGGGAAAGCATCGCCGAAGCCGAACGCAGTCAGGGCAAGGCGCTCAAGCACGATGTGTCCATTCCGGTCTCGAAGATGCCGGCCTTTATCGACACGGCAAATGCACGCCTCGAAGAGATCGTCCCAGAGGGTATCGTGGTCGCCTTCGGCCATGTCGGGGATGGCAATGTGCATTACAATGTCGTCGGCCTGGACGACGCGACTCGCCAGTCCCTCCTGGATCAATCGGACGCAGTTTCCAAAGCGGTCTACGACACGGTCGATGAATTCGGCGGCTCGATCTCGGCCGAACATGGCATCGGCATCCTCAAGCGCGGGGAACTGGCCAGCCGCAAGCCGGTCGATGTGGCGGTGATGAAAGCCATCAAGCAGGCGCTCGATCCCAAGGGCATCATGAATCCGCGCGTACTGCTGGACCAGGGGACGTCATAGAATTCCCCCACTGCCGGCATTGAGAAAACTCATGGCCGGCATGGAGCTCACGGCCTTTCCCCGCTGCTCGCCGTCACCTATTTTCCGGGTGAAGGAGACTTGTTCATGCTGATTCTGCTGTCGCCCGCCAAGAATATGAGTTTCGACCCGATCGAACGCGAGCTGCCCGCGACCGAGCCGGCGCTCATCGACGAAACGCGCATCCTCTCGAAAACGACGCGGCAGCTGTCGGCGAGCCAGATCAAGTCGATGATGAAGATCAATGACGATCTCGCCCGTCTCAATCGCGAACGCTTCCAGGCCTTCGACGCCGACCAGCCGGGCGAGAAGCAGGCCGCTTTCGCCTTCAATGGAGAGGTCGCGCGCGGCCTTGATGCGGCCAGCCTCTCCGACGAGGACCTCGCCTACGCGCAGGATCATCTGCGCATCCTCTCGGGCATGTATGGCGCGCTGCGCCCGCTCGACGCCATCCATCCCTACCGGCTGGAAATGGGCCGCAAGCTGCACACGCGCCGCGGCGAGACGCTCTATGATTTCTGGGGCGACAAGATCGCGAAACACCTCAACAGCCTGCAGGCGGACGCCGACGAGCCGGTCATCCTGAACCTGGCCTCGAACGAGTATTTCAAGTCGGTCGACAAGAAGACGATCAAGGGCCGGGTCATCACCGCGAATTTCAAGGAAGAGAAGGACGGCCAGCTGCGCGCGCTGATGGTCTACGCCAAGAAGGCCCGCGGCATGATGGCCCGCTGGGCGATCCAGAACCGGATCGAGGATCCGGCCGATCTGAAGAAATTCGACCTTGGCGGCTATCGCTTCGACCCGGAAGGCTCGAAAGACGGCGACCTCCTCTTCACCCGCCCACAGCCCGTAACGGCGACGCAGAAGAAGAAGGCGGCTTAAGGCCACTTGACCTCCCCCGCCCCATCGCCTTTCTTGCGCAAAAGCCAAACTTGAAAGGTGGTTCATGTCTGGAATTCGTACGGATCTGACGGGGCAGGTCGCTCTCATCACCGGCTCGACGAGCGGGATCGGCGCGGCCATGGCCGAGGCGCTGGCCGAGAATGGCGCGAATATCGTGCTGAACGGCCTGGGCGATCCGGACGAGATCGAGGCGCTGCGGAGCCGGATCGCCGACGATCACGGCGTCGAGGTTCGCTATCACGGCGCCAATATGATGAAGCCGGACGAGATCGCCGACATGGTTGCCTATGCCGAAAAGGAATTCGGCCGGCTCGACATTCTCATGAGCAATGCCGGCATCCAGAATGTGGCGCCGGTCGACGAATTCCCGGACGAAAAATGGGATGCGATCATCGCCATCAACCTCTCCTCGGTCTTCCACGCGGCCAAGCATGCCCTGCCGATCATGAAGCGCCAGGGCAAGGGGCGGATCGTCAATCTGGCCTCGGTACACGGCCTCGTCGCCTCGCCCTACAAGTCCGCCTATGTCGCCGCCAAGCATGGCGTGATCGGCTTCACCAAGACACTCGCCCTCGAGATCGCCGAGACCGGCATCACCTGCAATGCGATCTGCCCGGGCTATGTGAAGACGCCACTGGTCGAGAACCAGATCGCGGACACGGCGAAAGTGCGCGGGATTTCCGAGGAAGAGGTCGTGCGCGACGTCATGCTCGCCGCCCAGCCGACCAAGCAGTTCGTGACCTATGAACAGCTCGCCGGTGCGCTCCTCTATCTTGTCTCCGACGCCGGTGCCAATATGAACGGCACGCAGATCACGGTGGACGGCGGATGGACGGCGAAATAGGCGCAGCGGCAAACCTCTCTTGTCTTCAGGGACTTCTAAGATGAGTGAACGCCAGCAGCCTGTGCCGGGGGCCGGGCTCGTCGTGTTCCGCGGCGAGGACGTACTGCTCATCAAGCGGGGCAAGCCGCCCTATGCCGGCCAGTGGTCGCTGCCGGGCGGCAAGATCGAATACGGCGAGACCGCCGCCGAAGCGGCGCTGCGCGAACTGGACGAGGAAACGGGCACGACGGCCCGCATTATCGGCCTTATCGACATCATCGACTCCATCGGCCTGCGCGAACCCGGCAAGCCCGGCGACTGGCACTATCTACTGGTCGATTTCGTGGCCGAATGGACCGGCGGCGACCCCGTCGCCGACGACGATGTGGACGATGCCGCATTCTTCCCCTTCGACGAGGCCGTCAGCCTGACGAAATGGGACCGCACCCGCGATGTGCTGGGTCGGGCCCGGGCCCTCATCGAGGCGCACCGCGCCAGCGATCGGCTCGAGACGCAGCCTTGAGCCGGCCACAATCCGTGCGATGATAACGGCCATGCGACTGATTGCCTGTTTCCTGCTCCTGTCCGCCTTCGCCACGGTCAGCCCGGCCGCCCTGGCGCAGAAGCCGCGCAGTTATGAGCCGACCCGGCCCGCACAGCCGGTGCAACAGGAAGAGCGCCAGGACGAAACGGCAGACGAACTCGCGCCCGGCCTCGCCGAAGAGCTGGATCTCGAACGCACCCTGCCCTTCCTCGCCTATACGCTCGGCGAGCTTCACTATCTCGCCTATGCCTGCGAAGGTCTCGACGCGCAGCAATGGCGCGATCGCATGGTGGAATTCCTGGCCATGGAAGCGGCGGAAGACAATCGCCTGCGCAACCGGCTGATCAACAGCTTCAACCAGGGCTATCGCTCGCAGCAGCGCTACAGGGCCCGCTGCGGTCCGGAAGCCGACGCGGAGCGCCGGGCGCTGGCCCATCGCGGCCGCGATCTCGCGGAGATGCTGCGTTCGGCCTATTTCGACTAGGCCAGGCGCTTACCCGTAATAGGCATCCTCGGCCGCACGGAGTTTTTCCTCCTCCTTGTGCGGCGGCAGGATTTCCATCTTCACGTGGCGGCGGCGATTGGTCGAGATCACGAAGAAGCGCTTGTCCGGGAAGTCGAGCTTGCACTCGAGCATGGCCGATGTGATCAGGTCGACATTCTTCAGATCGTCGTCGGACATGCCGAAGGAGTGCGGCAGGTCGCGCCCGTAATCCTCCAGCCCTTTCTCGACGCATTGACGGATGGCGCGGCGCTTGAGGCCGGCCGTGGTCAGATGCGGGCCCAGTTCCTCGCGGATTTCAGGATTGGAGCACGGATAGATGGCCAGATAGTTCGGCTCTTCCGGCAGATGCCCCGCCTCGACGATGAGCTTCAGGGCCGCCTTGATGGTCTCGCGGGAATGCTGCCGCGCGGTCACGATCGCGACCGGACGGCGCTTCAGCACCGCGTATTTGAAGATTTCCCAGGACGGCCCCTTCCAGCTCGCCGTATCGAGCGCCCGGCGCACGTCGCGCAACAGGTATTCCTCGCCATTGCGGTCCTGGCCGTCGGCGAATTCGCGATAGGAACGCTGCGGCGGATCGGCCCAGTCTTCCCACAGCCCCGGCACGCCGAGATAAGCCTTGATGTCCTCATACTCGTGCTGGCGCATGGCCCGCTCTTCGCCGGTCATCGTATTGAGCAGATGAATCCGCGTCGGCAGGTGGAGGATATTTTCGTCGATGTCGAAGAAATAGAAGCTCTTGCGTTCCACGGCACGCTTTCCCTGGCGGCTTCCGCCCCGGCGAACGCGGCGGTTTTGCCGCCTTCATAGAGGGATGAGCGCCAAGAGCAAGTTTTCCACTGCCCGGCGCCCGCTCCCCTGAACCCGGCGCCCCTAGTAGTCGGCGTAGGATTTTTCCTCGACGATGGTCGAGCCGAGCAGGACATTGATGTCCTTCTTGAGCGCAGCGCGCTTGTCGTTTGTGACGTAGACCGCACGGGCAAGGCGGATGAATTCGTCGCCGAAATCGCCATTGCGCTCGCAATCGCGAATATCGTCCTCGATCTCCCAGAGCGCCTCGTTGACCTCCTGCAGCGCCTTGTCGAGGCGAGCCATCTCCTCGCTCTCCTCGATCGCTTCGGCGCGGGTCTTGTTGAGGATGTCCAGCTCGGTGCGGACATTCTTCAGCTTCTCGGCATCCTTGATGCGCTCGGACTTGATGCGAAGGATGGTGATCTTGTCGATCAGCTCGCCCGGAGCGATCGCGGTCATGATGGTCGTGGTCACGGAATTCCGCCCTTTGCTTGTTCCTGCGGCTATCTAGCCGGAATTGTTTAAGTCTTCGGAAGCGCTTCCTGGAAGCGCACCGGCGCGCCGGCGCCCCGGGTCACCAGTTCGCCATCTCGCATCACGGACTGGCCGCGCACGATCGTGCCGACCGGCCAGCCGGTCACGCTCATCCCGTCGAACGGCGTCCAGCCCGACTTCGAGGCCGACCAGTCGTCGGTGATGGTCTCGGTGCGCTTCATGTCGATCAGGGTGAAGTCGGCATCCCAGCCCTCCGCCATCCGGCCCTTGTTGGCGATGCCGAAAATGCGCTGGGCTCCGTGCGAGGTCAGGTCGACGAAGCGTTCGATCGACATGCGGCCGGCATTGACGTGGTCCAGCATGACCGGGACCAGGGTTTGCACGCCCGGCATGCCGGACGGGCTCTGGGGATAGGGTTTGGCCTTTTCCTCGAGCGTGTGCGGCGCGTGGTCCGAGCCGATCACGTCGACAATGCCCTGCTGCAGGCCGCGCCACAGCCCGGCCCGGTGATGCGCATCGCGCAGCGGCGGGTTCATCTGGGCACGCGAACCGATGCGTTCGTAGATTTCCGGTCCTTCCAGGGTGAGGTGCTGGGGCGTCGCCTCGACGCTCGCGATATCGCGATGCTGGGCGAGGAAGTCCATCTCCTCGGCCGTCGAGATGTGCAGGACGTGGATCCGCTTGCCCGTCTTGCGCGCCAGTCGCACAAGACGCTTGGTGGACATGATCGCCGCCTCGGCATCGCGTACCACCGGATGGCTGGTCCAGTCGCCGTCGACCGCCAGGCTGCGGCGCTCCTCGAGCCGGTATTCGTCCTCGGAGTGGAAGGCCGCGCGGCGGTTGATCGCGTTGAGGACGCGCTCGACGCCTTCGTCATCCTTGACCAGGAGCGAGCCGGTCGAGGCGCCCATGAAGACCTTGACGCCGCAACAGCCGACCATCTTCTCCATGACCGGGAGCACGTCCGCATTCTCGCTGGTCGCGCCGGCATAGAAGGCGTGGTCGCAATGCATGCGCCCTTTCGCACGGTTCAGCTTGTCCGTCATCATGTCCGGCGAGGTCGTGGTGGGCTCGGTGTTCGGCATCTCGAACACCGCCGTGACACCGCCAAGCACCGCGCAGAGCGAACCGGACTGGAGGTCTTCCTTCCACTCCATGCCGGGTTCGCGGAAGTGGACCTGCGTGTCGATCACGCCCGGTACGACGAGCAGGCCGCTGCAGTCGATCGTCTCGCCGGCCGAGGCCTGGCCGAGATCGCCGATCTTCGCGATCCTGCCGTCGATCACGCCGATATCGGCGATGCCGCGTCCATTGTGATTGACGACGTCGCCGCCCTTGAGAATGAGGTCGAAGGTCTGGCTCATGGCTGGGTCCTTTCGAACAGTTTGCGGGCGGCATCGTAGACGGTATCGACCGTCAGGTCTGCCAGCAGGCTTTCATGATGCTTGCGCCGGTCCTCATGGGCCGAGTCGATGGCCTCGAAGGAGGTCGGCGAGCGGACGAACTCGCTGGTCTCGCCCCAGGGGGCATAGCACCGGTCGTCGGACGGGCCGAACAGGCCCAGCGTCGGCACGCCCATCGCCGCGGCCATGTGCATCAGACCGCTGTCATTCCCGACATACATGCGGCAGCGCTCGAGGCAGGCCGCCGTCTCGGGAAGCCCCAGGCCCAGCAGGTCGATGAATGTCGTATCCGGCAGCGCGTCGTAGATCGGCTGGGCGTAATCATGGTCCTTCGGACCGCCCAGCATGACGACCGTACCGCCCGGCATCGGACCGTCCGGCGCGGTGAAACGGGCGATGAAGGCCGCGAAATGCCCGGCCGGCCAGACCTTGAAAATCCAGGAGGCCGACGGGCAGATCGCCAGATAGGGGCCGTTCTCAGGAATGAGCCGAACGCCCTCGGCCCGCGCCTCATCGGTGAGATAGATGATCGGGTCCGGTGGCGGATCGAGGCGCAGAACGCTGGCCGCTTCACGAACCTTGGCGACGGGCTTCCGGGCCTGTTTGAGTATGCGCCGCTCGCCGGCATTGAGCGCCCAGGCCGTTGCCGAACAACGCATGTCCACGACGAGATCCCAGCGCGTTCCCACGGTGTTGCGCCACAGGTCGAACCAGTGAGCGCCGGCTTTTTTCTTGGCCATGACGATAAGGCGCTCGAGGCGCGGCACGCCCTCGAAAAGCGAGGCCGCGAGCGGACCGCAAGCGATGGTGAAACGAGCCTCGGGCCGGGTCTCGACGAGATGCCTCAACACGCCGGAATTGATGATCGCATCGCCGATCCGGGTGGAGGTGATGAAAAGCACGCGTTCCATGGCTGCCGCAAATAGCGCGGCCACGAGGGCTTGGCCAGCCGGGATGACAATGCCATATGCGGGGCATGACACAGACCAGTCCCGAACTCTTCGCCCTGCCCGGCCGCGCCGTGATTTCCGTCGCCGGCCCGGAGGCCCGCGCCTTCCTGCAGCGGGTCATCACCGCCGATATCGAAGCGCTGGAGACCGGCCAGTGCCGGCCGGGCGCGCTGCTGACGCCCCAGGGCAAGATCCTCGTCGATTTCCTCATCTTCGCGGAAGGCGATGCGGTCTGGCTCGACGTGCCCGAAGCCGTCGCGGAAGGTCTCGTCAAACGCCTCTCCCTCTTTCGCCTTCGGGCCAAAGCCGAGGTCGTGCTGAACACCGACCTGGTCGCCGTCTGGGCCTCCGCGCCTTTCGAGGGCTCGGCCCCCGATCCGCGTCTGGACGGCCGCATCCATCGCGGTCTCGCGCCGGCGACCGGCGCACCGACGGAAAAACCGCTCGACGCGATCGAGATCATGGCCGGCGTCGCCGTGCTCGGCCGCGATTACGGCGAGGCGGAAGTCTTTCCGACCGACGTCAATCTCGACATCTATGGCGGCGTGGGCTGGAAGAAGGGGTGTTTCATCGGCCAGGAAGTCGTCTCGCGCATGAAGCGCCGCGGCACGATCCGCAAGCGCGCCCTGCCCGCCGTGTTCGCCGGCGACGCGCCGCCGCGCGGAACGCCCGTCATGGCCGGCCCCTCGACCATCGGCGCCATCTCCTCGACCCACGCCAATCACGCCGTCCTCGTAGCCCGCCTCGACCGGCTGCAATCGGCCGAGCACTATTGCGAAGCCGACGGGCAGGAAGCCAATATCACCGTGCCGGCGGAATTCTGGCCGGCACCGGCGGCGGACAAGGTGGAATGAGTATGACCGAGCCCTGTCGCTGCGCCTGGGTGAATACCCCCGACCCCATCTATGCCGAGTATCACGATACCGAGTGGGGCGTGCCCGAATACGACAGCCGGGCGCTCTGGGAAAAGCTGATGCTGGACGGCTTCCAGGCCGGCCTCGCCTGGATCACCATTTTGCGCAAGCGCGAGACCATGCGCGAGGCCTTCGACGGCTTCCGCCCGGAGATCATCGCCCGCTATAGCGATGCCGACCGCGAACGCCTGCTCGCCAATCCCGGTATCATCCGCTCGCGGTCCAAGATCGATGCGGCCATCGGCAATGCGCAGGCCTATCTGGATATGGCCGAGGCCGGCATCGATTTCTCCGAGCATCTGTGGAGCTTCGTCGACGGCAAGCCGGTCCAGAACCGGTTCGCCAGCCTCGCCGATATCCCCACCAAAACGCCCGCCTCGGAAGCCCTGTCGAAAGATCTCAAGAAGCGCGGCTTCAAATTCGTCGGCCCCGTCATCGTCTACGCCTTCATGCAGGCCGTCGGCATGGTCAACGACCATGAATTCTCGTGCCACAGATACGACAAGGTCCGCGCGATGGCCGGCCCTCGCTGACCCGTCGACGTCTCGCCGCACCTCCCGTCTTACGTCTTCCCCCGCGAGCGGGGCCTTTGATTCCGACGCCCTTGCAACGCTGCCTTTCGTCTTCCCCCGCCGGGGGAAGTGGGCCGCGGCAAGGCCGCGGGTCGATGGGGGTATTCGGCGCTTCATCCTGCACCAGCCCCTCCGTCCCTTCGGGACACCTCCCCCGGCGGGGGAGGACGAAACACTTTCAGCGCCACGACCTTGCGGCCTGGCGGTATGAGGGGTGCAGGATGCCGGCTGATGCCGGAGTGTTGCTATAAGTGTGAGTGACATCAGGGACATCCTGCACACGGAGATTTACTGGAGCCCTCACGGGCTCCCTCTCGAAACCGGTCTGGACAGACAGT
>NZ_JBSXNX010000003.1:0-7124 GCF_056857855.1 Maricaulis sp. B-26 | reverse complement strand
GGAGAGGCAGCAAAAGCGCTGACTGTCTGTCCAGACCGGTTTCGAGAGGGAGCCCGTGAGGGCTCCGGTAAATCTCCGTGTGCAGGATGTCCCTGATGTCACTCACACTTACAGCAACACTCCGGCATCAGCCGGCATCCTGCACCCCTCATACCGCCAGGCGGAAACGCCGTGGCGCTGAAAGTGTTTCGTCCTCCCCCGCCGGGGGAGGTGTCCCGAAGGGACGGAGGGGGCTGGTGCAGGATGAGGCGCCGAATACCCCCATCGACCCGCGGCCTTGCCGCGCCCCACTTCCCCCGGCGGGGGAAGACGATAACGGCTCTGACACCCGGGACCACCGGTCCCGCAAGCGCGACCGCGCGCCGGGCGGTCAGCCCGCCCCATCGGAGGCGTCCGCGAAGCGGACTGCCGTGAGATCGAACAAACTACCCGGGGGAAGACGAATCTCAGCCCAGAATCAAAGGGCCCCGACCCTCACAACACGAGGGCCGGGGCCACGCTTCCTCCGAAGAGCAAGCGTGTTCTAATTGCCGGAATGGGGCGTGATGCTCTGATAGGTGGCCGAATTGCCGATCGCGGTGGCCGAGCCGGTCAGGACATTGCCGGTGGTCATGCTTCCGGTGACGGCCGAGCTGATCGTTGCGGCATTGACCTGGCTGGTATTGCCCCAGCCCTCGACCGGGCATTCCGCGCAGATATAGGTCGTCGCGGCATTGCCGAAGCTGGTGGCGGAGAGCAGGGCGGCTCCGCCTTCGCCGCCGGCGAGACTGGTCGTGGTGCTGACCGCGCCCGTATTGGTCTGGTCGACGCCCATATAGGCGTTCGAACCGATATTCGAGATGATCGCCGAATTGCCCACGCCCTCGGAGGAGAGCGAGACCATGTCGATGTCGAAATTGCCGATCTCGGCCGAGCTTTCCGCGGTCACGGTACCGGAATTGTTCTGCTCGCCCTGGATGCGGGCATAGCCGTACTCGTTCTGCATCCAGACCGAATTGCCGTTGGCCGAAGAGACGATCTGGGTCGAGACCGCGCCGCCGCCGGCGTCCGCGCCGGCCCGGGCCGTCACGTCGCCGCGATTGTCCTGGTCGGTATCCACGACCTGGTCCGGCCCCATGTAATAACCTTCGATCCGGGCGGAGTTGCCGTTGGCCGCGCCGAGAATCGTCGCGCTGTTGCCCAGCCCGCCGGTCGGGGCGAGGACATAGCCGTCCGCCGTCACGTCGGCGCCGGAATCCTGGCGCAGGCGATGGTCGTTGTCGCCGCCATAACTGGTCGACTGATAGGCATTGGCAGAGGCCGTCGCCGAGGTGACCGAATTCATCGCATAGCTCGACACGGACAGCTGTGCCGAGGACGAGACGCGCGATCCGTCCGCCGCGCTCTGCGCGATGTCCGCATCCATGCCGGCATCATTGATGACGCTGACGGAATTGCCCATCGCCGTGGAGGTCGTGATCGCGGTGCCGTCGATGGCGCGCACATCCGTGCTCGCTCCGGTCTCGACCGAACCGCTGAAGGTCTGGTCGGACTGGATGTCGTGGCGTGTCACCACGTCCACGGTCAGCGCATTCGCGACGCCGATCGAGTTGAGATTCGCTGCGTCGGCCCGATCGGTTTCCCCGGTCGCCACCACCTGGATGGCGGCATCAAGATTGATCTGGCCGTTCAGGATCTCAGTCGTATCGTCCGCGAAGATAGGTGCGCACGTCAGCGTCACGGCGCTCATGCCCGCGATCAACATTGGTCCGTGCTTGGACATTCGACGTCTCCCTGGAGCCGTAGGGGGTGGATGCATCGACGCCGCCGGTCACATTCGTGAAGCCGCCGCCGATCGGATCGGAGAAGGAACAGGCCGACGCGACGTCGACACCGTACATTTGTGCGGAAAGTTCCAGCACGGCGCGCTCGATCACCGAGCGCACGGCCAGCTGGACCGGCTCGAGCGAACGCCCGCCGCCGGAGATATCGATCACCGCATCGTCCCAGAAGGCGAAGATGCCGGCCGAGACTTCGCGGCCGATGATCTGCTTCTGATAGGAGATGACGTCCACGGTCTCCATCGTGCGCGTATCGTTGAGGCGCAGGTCGAGACCGATATTCATCACCCAGGCGCGACGGTTGAACAGGCCGATCGGATCGCTGTCGATCCGGTCGCCGCCCAGCACGTCGATGCCGTTGGAGCGGATATTGTAGTTGAGCTCGGTAATGCCGCCGACCAGGTGGAAGTCGGAGCCGGGCAGGGAGGCCGCCATGATCTGGCGCTGCTCGCCATTGCCGTCGCGGATCAGCGAATTGTTGGCATAGCGCAGCTCGAGCTCGGACACGGAAGTGTCGAAGCGCTCGACCAGGCGGATGCCGGCTTTCGAGAAGGCCGAGATCGCCATCAGCGAGGCACCCTGGGTCACCGCGGCGCCGCCTTCCAGCGAGGCGCGGCCGGTATAGTCCGACAGGCGTCCCACGGCGATGCGCGGCGACTGGATATTGTTCGCCCGTGCGTAATTGGCCAGGCAGACCAGCGCTTCCGAATAGGGCGTCGGATTGGCCGTCACCGGCGCGCCGCCGATCGGCTGCGCGTAAAGGCCGTCCGATCCGCCGGTCCGGGCCGTGGTGGCACAACCGGTCAGGGCGATGACGCTCGCGAGCGAGGCGAGGAGAAGCTTAGTCTTCCGCATTGTCGTTACTCACATTGCCGTTGGCTTGGGCGCTGGCGTTGATGTCGCCATTGTTCGTCTGGGTGGAATTCACGACGACCGTGTTCCACTGGCCGCTCACATTGACGTTGAGCTGGTTGCCGATGGCGGTGGCATTCGCGCCCACGCCGCCGTTTCCGAACAGGCCGGTCTGGGTCGAGACGCCCACGCCGGTCTGGATGATGCCGTCGATCACGACGCGATTGCCCGCGCTGGAGCGAGCCGCCGCGCCGGCGCTGGCCGAAGCGCCGGACCAGGGGCGGCTCGACTGCGCGTTGGAGCTGCCATAGGGCTGCTCCCAGCTGGTAGCCGTCTGGGTCGTCTGCGCCATCGCGCCGCCGGTGAGGGCGGTCAGGGCGAGGGCTGTTGCCAGAGCGATTGAAGCCTTGCGCGTCGTCATGGTGTCGTGTCCCTTAGACCGTGTTCGACCCGATGGTTTGCAACGGGCATGCCAAAGGGTGTGGCGGCGCTAAATCGTTCTCCTGCTAGGGGAAACGTTGTACTCGCGAGGGGCGAGTGCCCATATGGCGCAAGCATTTGGAGCGTGATTTGGAACGGGTGTGCCGCTGCGGGACGTCAGGATGAGACAGCCAGTCTTCAACAATATGCCGGCGGGCGTGCTCATTCTCGCCGGGCCGATCATCCTCGCAGCCCTGCTGCCCTGGATTTCGCCCGCACTCAATGAATGGCTGTTCGAGGCCAGCGTGCTGGTGATGACCGGACCCGGAGAGCCGGCCCCGCCTCAGCCGCTCGGGCCTTTGGCGCCATATCTTCTCCACATCCTCATCCATTTCGGCCTGCTCCACCTCGTGCTCAACCTGACGATCATCCTCTCCGCGGGGCGTCTTGTGGCGGCCCGGTTCGGAACGGACGGGCGCGGCACGCTCGGCTTCGTGCTCTTCTTCCTGGCTTGCTCGGCATGCGGGGCGCTGGCGGAGACCGTCTTTCACCAGGGCGGAATGATGGTGATGGGCGGTGCCTCGACCGGCGCGTCAGGACTCATCGCCGCGATCGGCTGGATCAGCGCCGGCTGGCGGGGGCTGATCCGGTTTGCGCTCCCCTGGATCGGGTTCAATCTGCTGATCGGGCTGACCGGCTTCGCCATGCCCATCCAGATCGGATGGATTGCCCACATCGGCGGCACGCTGGCGGGCGCTGCGCTATTGCCGGCCTTTCTCGTCCTCTTCGGGGGGCGGCGCTAGGTTCCTACCAGACCGAGTCGACTCGCCGCTCGCCGTCGACCTCCAGCCCCTTGATGAGGAGCGCGCCGTCTTCGGGCACGGCGAGAATCAGGCGGACGCCGTTATCGCCGTCCTCGTCGGTCTCTCGCAGCCGGTCCTGCAGAGCGAGAGCGATCGCTTCCGACGCGAAATAGCGCTCGATATTGAAGCGGGCATAGACCCAGTTGTAATCGACCTCCACGGATTCGCGCGTGACCTCGCCGGTATCCGGATCCGTGGTGACGACCCATTCCCGCGTCTGCCGGTTCTGCGCGGTCACATAACCGCGTGCGACCAGCGGAGCGCCCGGATGTTCGCGGTAGAGCGCGACCGGACGGGCGAGCCCGTCCTCTCCGACCGACAGCGCGACGAAGACAGGATCGCCGCGGGCGAAGTCATCATCGCCATCGAGCGATGCCGCATCCAGCCGGCCTAGCGGCGTCCGGATCGCAGCGAAATGTCCGAGGAAGATGTCGCGCGGATCATACCCCTGCACATCGACCAGAATTTCCGGACTATTGGCCCGCCGGTCGAGATGCGTGACCAGCATGAATGCGAGGAAAGCCGTCATCAGCGTCGCAATTCCCGCAAGTCTGAAAGTGCGGCTCATGACTGTTCTCCCTCGGTATCGGACGGGGGCGTGCTTTCGGCCGGAACAACACTGCGCGACCGCCATCGCAACAGACCGAGGCTCAGCGCGAAGAGAAGCAGGCCGCCGACGAAGAAGAAGAGCGCCGTGTCGAGCAGTCCGCCGAAGGTTTCCGCGTAGACGTAAAGCGTCTGGATCACGAATCCGGCAATGCCGATCACACCGGTCGCCCGGCTGCCGCTACGTCCGCCCTGGAGAATCAGCGCGACGGTGGCGGCGTAGACCAGACCGCCGGCCATGATGCGCAGCGCCATCAGCATGCCATCGGCGCCGATGCGCGACACTTCCGGCAGAAAGGCGATCGCGATCAGTGCGGCGGCGAGACTGACACCGGCGAGCCGGCCTGTCCGGTCTCGCAGCGTTCGCCAGACGGTCAGTACCAGTCCGGCCGCCAGGGCTGGCAGCGCCAGGGCGTAATAGGCCTCGCCCGGAACCGAGATCGCACGATCCGGATCGATGGCGAGAGTCGCGACGCGATCGATGGCAAACTGGAGACCGATCCCGGACAGGAGGGCCAGAATTCCGAACCAGGCGGCCATGATGCCGCCGCCGGGGATCTGGCGATCGCGCGCCGTTGCACCGGCGAGGGCGATGGCACCCAGGATAAGCGTCGCCCCCGCCTGCAGGCCGAAATCGGTAATCTCGACGGCCCGGTCATAGCGCTCCAGCGCATGACCGACCCACAGGGCGAGCCCGAGCGCGAGGAGATTGAGCGTGACCTTCGATTCGAGTCGCAGGGCGAGAAGCGCCGTGATCGCCCAGAGCGGCAGATAGCTCCACAGCGTACCGCCAACCAACGGATTGAACGCCTCCAGCGTCGCCCACAGGCCGCCGAGCAGGGCGGCTAGAATCAGAACCGGCCGTGAGGGCAGGGCGAGTGCAGTCAGGAGCGCCGCTCCGGCCCAGATCAGAACCGCGGTATTGCGGAAGGACGTCATGTTGAAGGTCTGCGCGGTGAGCATGATGGCTGCACCGAACAACGCGGCGCCGAGCACGGCCAGCGCATGACCCAGATGATCCGCGCCGCGGTCGAAAGCGCGACCCGCACCCAGCAGGGAGACCCAGAGCGCGGAGAGGATCACGGCGAAGCGGGCCAGCTTCGCCATGCCCTCCCAGTTCGCGGCGACGAAGGTGATTGCGGACATGGCCAGCAGTACTGCACCGAGAATCGCCAGGGCGCCCGTCACCGACCAGCCGGCGCGCCCGGGCGCGATGTCGGCGAGAATCCGGTCGCGGTGTCCGGCTTCGATCCAGCCGGCCCCGATCCAGCGATCGAGGTCCCGTGTGAGTCGTGACTTGTATCCCATGGCGCGCAGCCTCCCCTGATCGCAGGCCCGGTATGCACAACCGTGACGAAGCCGGGAGGCGCTGTCCACGAAAACCGATTCACATCGGCCCGGGGGGAGGCCGATCGGGTGGCGATGCGCCCGGCGCCGGTCTGTGGTACAAGGAAACCGGATGAGAACACGCTGCCGTGCGGAGGTGCGAACATGATTGTCGAGGCCATCCTGAAGACCAAGGGAAACAATGTCGTCACGATCGAAGAGACCGCGACGCTGGAGAAGGCGGCGCAGACGCTGGATGCGCACGCGATCGGTGCGCTCGTCGTGGTCGATCGAAAGGGAAGGCCGATCGCTGTGCTCTCCGAGCGGGACCTGGTTCGGGAAATGGCGCTGAACGGTATCGGCTGCCTGAGCCGCCCGGTATCCCAGGCCCTCACCGCGGCTTTCGTTACGGCCGATCGCGGAACCTCTCTCCGCGATCTCATGGTGCTGATGACGGACCGTCGCGTGCGGCACGTCCCGATCATGGATGACGGGGAGATGCTCGGAATCGTCTCGATCGGCGATGTGGTGAAGGCGAAGATCGCCGACATGGAGGCCGAGGCGGCTGCGCTTGAAGCCTATATCCGCTCTTAGCGCAATTTCTTCAGCACCCGGATTTCCCTGTCAGGGCTGTGGGTTGGGGCGTTTTCGGGTAAGCGAGCCGGGACGGCATGCAGAAAATGCTGGGGTAGGGGGTTGCGCCTGATCCGGCATCCTGTAGAAACCGCCCCACGACGGCGCTGCCGCAGCGGATTTCTCCTTGCGGACGGGCGTCGTTTCCTTATTATGCGAGGTCTTGTCGTCTTTTCGAACGAGGCCGGTGCCGCCTAAAGCGGTGGTGCCGGGCAGTCAGTTTTTCGCCGCTTTTCAGGCTTCGGAAAATCAGCTGCACATCTCTGAAGAAAGTTGATTGACTTCGAAAATGCGGCGGACTAGATACCGCCCTCCTCGCCGGGACGGGTTCTTCGGGATCCTGAGCGGCGCGGGTCGAGCGGATGGCCTTTTGGTTGTTTGTTCGGTCCGGCTCTTTGACATTGTTGGATTGGAAAGAGAAACGCAGGCGGCGGTGTTCTGCGGTGGGTCAGACCACCAATGGCACTGACACGCTGAAGCGTTTTTCTACGACGATTTTGGTTTGTCCCGGTTGGCTTTGGCCGGCCTGGGCATGACCACAATCCCGTTGAACTTTGAATGCCAAGCGCGTCAGGATCGAAACTCAACCTGAGAGTTTGATTCT
>NZ_JBSXNX010000002.1:0-2500 GCF_056857855.1 Maricaulis sp. B-26 | reverse complement strand
AGGGGAGTGAAACAGACCCTGAAACTGGACGCCTACAAGCAGTCGGAGGGCGCAAGCCTGACGGCGTACCTTTTGTATAATGGGTCAGCGACTTCGTCTCTCGAGCAAGCTTAAGCCGGTAGGTGTAGGCGTAGCGAAAGCGAGTCTGAATAGGGCGACTGAGTTCGAGGGATGAGACCCGAAGCCGGGTGATCTAGCCATGAGCAGGTTGAAGGTGCGGTAACACGCACTGGAGGACCGAACCCACGTCTGTTGAAAAAGACGGGGATGACTTGTGGCTAGGGGTGAAAGGCCAATCAAACCCGGAAATAGCTGGTTCTCCGCGAAATCTATTTAGGTAGAGCGTCATCCTTATACCCTCGGGGGTAGAGCACTGGATGGGCTAGGGGGCCCCAACGGCTTACCAAACCTAACCAAACTCCGAATACCGAGGAGTACTAGATGGCAGACACACTGCGGGTGCTAAGGTCCGTAGTGGAGAGGGAAACAGCCCTGACCGCCAGCTAAGGTCCCTAAGTTATCACTAAGTGGGAAACGATGTGGGAGTGCTTAGACAACCAGGAGGTTGGCTTAGAAGCAGCCATCCTTTAAAGAAAGCGTAACAGCTCACTGGTCAAGCGCTCCTGCGCGGAAAATGTAACGGGGCTTAAGTGATACACCGAAGCTGCGGGCTCGAAAGAGCGGTAGCGGAGCGTTCCGTAGGCCGATGAAGGCAGACCCGCGAGGGCTGCTGGAGGTATCGGAAGTGAGAATGCTGACATGAGTAGCGATAAAGAGGGTGAGAGACCCTCTCGCCGAAAGTCCAAGGGTTCCTGCGCAATGCTAATCAGCGCAGGGTTAGTCGGCCCCTAAGGCGAGGCAGAAATGCGTAGTCGATGGGAAGCAGGTTAATATTCCTGCACCGGCGGGTAGTGACGGATCTCGTGTATCGTTTTTCCTTATCGGATTGGAGAGGCGGTGAAGAGGTCCCTGGAAATAGCTCCCGCATTAGACCGTACCCTAAACCGACACAGGTGGACTGGTAGAGCATACCAAGGCGCTTGAGAGAACTATGCTGAAGGAACTCGGCAAATTGCTCCCGTAAGTTCGCGAGAAGGGAGCCTCTGCATTGGGCAACCAGTGTGGAGGGGCACAGACCAGGGGGTGGCGACTGTTTACTAAAAACACAGGGCTCTGCGAAGTCGCAAGACGACGTATAGGGTCTGACGCCTGCCCGGTGCCGGAAGGTTAAAAGGAGGAGTGAGAGCTCCGAATTGAAGCCCCGGTAAACGGCGGCCGTAACTATAACGGTCCTAAGGTAGCGAAATTCCTTGTCGGGTAAGTTCCGACCTGCACGAATGGCGTAACGACTTCCCCGCTGTCTCCAGCATAGACTCAGCGAAATTGAATTCTCCGTGAAGATGCGGAGTTCCCGCGGTCAGACGGAAAGACCCCGTGCACCTTTACTACAGCTTGACAGTGGTATTAGCGATTATTTGTGTAGGATAGGCGGGAGGCTATGAAACCAAGGCGCCAGTTTTGGTGGAGCCATCCTTGAAATACCGCCCTGATAATTGTTGATATCTAACCGCGGCCCATGAACCTGGGTCCGGGACCCTGTCTGGTGGGTAGTTTGACTGGGGCGGTCGCCTCCCAAAGAGTAACGGAGGCGCGCGATGGTGGGCTCAGAGCGGTCGGAAATCGCTCGTTGAGTGCAATGGCATAAGCCCGCCTGACTGCGAGACTGACAGGTCGAGCAGAGTCGAAAGACGGCCATAGTGATCCGGTGGTCCCGCATGGAAGGGCCATCGCTCAACGGATAAAAGGTACGCCGGGGATAACAGGCTGATGATGCCCAAGAGTCCATATCGACGGCATTGTTTGGCACCTCGATGTCGGCTCATCGCATCCTGGGGCTGGAGCAGGTCCCAAGGGTTTGGCTGTTCGCCAATTAAAGCGGTACGTGAGCTGGGTTTAGAACGTCGTGAGACAGTTCGGTCCCTATCTGCCGTGGGTGTCGGAAAATTGAGAGGAGCTGCCCCTAGTACGAGAGGACCGGGGTGGACGTATCTCTGGTGGACCTGTTGTTGCGCCAGCAGCATAGCAGGGTAGCTATATACGGAAGGGATAACCGCTGAATGCATCTAAGCGGGAAGCCCCCCTCAAAACCAGTTTTCCCTTGAGAGCCGTGGAAGACCACCACGTTGATAGGCCAGATGTGGAAGTGTGGCGACACATGAAGCTGACTGGTACTAATAACTCGATAGGCTTGATCTTCTTGATGCTCATGCCCGGCGATCGCCTCGCCAGGACATAATCCAAGAACCTCACACAAAATCTCAGGACGTCTCTTCTTTAGGATCTATCGCGCTGACCGGGTGGTTATTGCAGGGGGACCGCACCCGTTCCCATCCCGAACACGGCCGTTAAGACCCCTAGCGCCGATGGTACTGCGTCTTAAGGCGTGGGAGAGTAGGTCGCTGCCCGGTCTGCACGATAGATCCATCATAACCCTCTACAG
>NZ_JBSXNX010000001.1:0-2343 GCF_056857855.1 Maricaulis sp. B-26 | reverse complement strand
GACAGTCAGCGCTTTTGCTGCCTCTCCGAACCGATGGCCACCACCGGGCCCTGCTTTGGTCAGTCAGCAGAGACGGGCAGGCTCCGTACTCCCCACACCCCCGGCGAACCAGGCCGGGCCTCGAGCGGTGCGAGAACGGGGCTGATTATGCGGGAGAGTTGGAGGGCGGGGATAAGTCTCATCCAGCCGCCCCAAACACCGTCATCCTGACGAAAGTCAGGACCCGGATCGCAAAGCGGAATTCGGGACAGACGCGTTCAGATCGAACGGAAGCGCCAAGCGGGATAGAGGCGCCATGGTCGCTTCTACCCTGTCTTATGAGCTGGGTTCCGGCTTTCGCCGGAATGACGGTTCGAAATGACCCAGATCTTTTCCCTGCGCGTGTAATTCCGGGGGCAGGCGTCGGATAATGCGCGCCTCGCGCCCATTCGCCCCTTCATCGCTTGCCGGGATGTCGCCGCTCGGCGACCGAGAATGCGGGAAACGTGGTTTTAGCGCCTTAATTCCATCCGTCCCCCTGCTTCCTAGCAACGCCTTCCCATGGGCTTCCAAATCGGAAACTGTCATCTGGAGTCAGAAACAAAGAACCCGCCAACTCAACAAGTTGGCGGGTTCTTTTTGGGTGCGGGGGTAGGATTTGAACCTACGACCTTCAGGTTATGAGCCTGACGAGCTACCGGACTGCTCCACCCCGCATCAGGATGGTTCCGCCGGACGCGGTGTCCAGAGGAGGCGCGTGTGTAGAATGCCAGACCTGTGCCGTCAACAGCATAGCTGCGCTTGGCCTGCAAACATATCCGTGGCTTATGTAGAGGCATGCCCCACTCGACAGATGCACACGATTCACCTGCCGCAAAAGCGCTCGAGGAATGGAAATCCGGCCAGCGCGAAACGGCCCTGGACACATTGCTTCCCGCGGCTTCGAAGGGCGATGACGCAGCCCTGACGCTGCTGGTTCAACTGATCGGCCTGCCGGATGCCCCCGCTCTCACGGCCGAACTCGCTCAAAAGGCGGTCGAGGCCGCTCCCGCATCCATCCTGCGCAACCGCCACCGGGCCTATTTCCGTGCGTCCGGTACGGGCTCAGCGCCGAGTTGGCCGGCCGCTCTGGCCATGCGTCTTGATGATGCGGCCGAAGGCGATTGGCAGGGCAGAACGGAACTCGGCCTGCTGGCCCTGCTGGCAGGCGAGGAGGCTTGCGGCATCGCCTGGCTTGAAGAGGCGGCAAGGCAGGGATCCGGCCACGCGATCGCCGCCCTCCTGCGTCTGTCGATTATGCGCGGCGCAATCAGGCCTGCCGCCCGGGATATCGGCAATGGCCTGGCCCGCTCCGGACATCCTCTGGGGCAGGGTCTCCTGTCCCAGTGCGCCGGCCTGCCAGTCGACGAGGCCGTGTTTTCCGGCCCGGTCGATCCAGGCGAAACCCTCGCCGCGATCGCAGCCGGCATCGCCCCAAAGCCGCACGGCGAACAGACGCTGAGTGACAGGCCCCGCATCCGGCAATGGGATAAAGCCCTCCCAGCGCCCCTATGCGATTATCTGACGGTTGCCGCGGCGCCACTCCTTCGTCCCGCGGAGATCATCAATCCGCGAACCGGTCAGATGGAGGCGGATCCCTATCGCTCATCCCTGACGGCAGCCATTCCCGAACATGTGATGGATCTGGTCCTCTGGGCCGTGAAATCGCGGATGGCCGCCCTCGCCGACCGCCTGCCGGCACATGGCGAACCGATATCGGTGATCGTGTACCGTCCCGGCGAAGAGTATCGCGCGCACTTCGACTTCATCACCGGTTCGCAAGACACCGCGGGCAACGGTCCCGGCCGCCGCGGACAACGCGTGGCGACCAGCCTGATAAGGCTCAACGACGAATTCCGGGGCGGAGATACCGTCTTCCCCCGGCTCGACATCACCTGGACCGGCAAGTCCGGTTCAGCCCTCAGCTTCGACAATGTTGATGCGGACGGAAAAGGCGACAAGAGAACCCTGCATGCAGGAAAGCCTGTCACTGAAGGCGTGAAGGTTCTCGCGAGCCTCTGGCTTCGAGAGCGTCCATGACGTCTCGGTCCTGGCGCTCCGACCGACAGGACCGAGAGATGCTTGAGCCAGTCTGTTTGCATGCAGACCGACGCCCTGGCCTGCCGGCAGGCACAAAAAAACCGCGCCAGGGCGCGGTTCGTTCGAGCTCCCGGAGGAGCATGACTGTAGAGGGTTATGATGGATCTATCGTGCAGACCGGGCAGCGACCTACTCTCCCACGCCTTAAGACGCAGTACCATCGGCGCTAGGGGTCTTAACGGCCGTGTTCGGGATGGGAACGGGTGCGGTCCCCCTGCAATAACC